>JAJYNF010000172.1:5750-10326 GCA_021786455.1 Acidobacteriota bacterium | reverse complement strand
AACAGCTCGCAAACTTGCATGATGGCGACCACCACCACATCCCGCGCGCAATTCGGCACGCGCGGAAAATTGTACGGTTCGCCGATCAAAAGAACCCACAGATGGTTGGGAATCTGATCCCCGTTCTCCAGCAAGCCGTCATCGTTGTGGTCATAGGTGGCGAATCCCCAGCGCACCATTTTCAGGAGACGGTCCCAATGCGCCTGGACGAACGCGTCCTGCTCGAGATACGCGATGTAATCCGAAAAATGCTTGGCGATTTCCGCTAGATGAATCGACGTCTGCTGCCGCCCTTTCCACCCCCAGAGGATGTGGCCGTCCTGGGCGTCCACTTCCTCCCAGATGCGATGGCCCATGGCGACAGCAAAATCCGGATCGTCGCCGTAAAGGTAGGCGGCGCACTTGGGACCGTAGCGGAAGTCCCGAATATCGAAGAATTCCCTTTGCCCTTTCCCGCCCGATACGCCGAACAAGCCATCTTTGCCGAAATGTTCGAAGGCGATCCGCCGCATTTTCGCCACCAGCTTGGCGGCAATCCAGAACGATTTCTCAATCGCCTCCTCGGGCACGGAAATCTCCACTTGACGGCTGATCTCGAAGCTCGGGACGTTTTCCGGATCCCCGGTCAGGCTGTAAAGAAATTGCGGCTTGTTGGCCATCGTGCTGCCCAGTAACGAGCCGGACAAAAATGTCCTCCGATTCATCTTCGCTTTTCTCCGTGCTTTCGCAAGTGGGGAATCATCTGCTGGGGCGGCTGCCGAACTCTCCACATCCTGGCGATAGCCATCGTCCCGGATTAACCCGCTAACCTTCTCCCGGCCGCGCCAAACCTATCGCACCCCGCCGGGTATTCCATTGCTCGCCATAAAACCCTGAGCAGGAGTCACAGCGCATTTCCGCATTATTCCACGGCTTCTGCCGTGGAGGGCAGGGCACAAAGCCCCCCCCTTCGCCCTCCCCTCCGCAATAGCATATGATATATTACCGGTCAGGGCAAGACCCTTGCGAACGGTCGCGCCTGCAGGTAGCGTCTTAATTTGAATTTCTCAGCGTTCTATGCTGGCATATAGCGTGCTCCGAACCCAATCTGACAATGTTTGCTTGTTGGCCCTTGCTGCCCTTGACCATAACCCGGCCTCGCGGTTTGTGGCCCGAAAGGGGATAATCTTGCCTTTGGCCTGACCTCTTGGCAAAGGCGGCCTTCCGGGATTCCTATGCTTCTTGGCTTGGCTCAAGGCTTCTAAACTCCTGAACGATTGCTGCTCGTACCGCGTCCCTAGCAGATGCGATGGGGTGAACGTGCAGGACGGTGACGTGACACCGGGGATACTCCGGATCATTTGTATCATGCGCCCAAGCGTAAGCTCTTGACGCTTTTGGATGGCCGATCAACTCGAAGATTTCCACAACGCCTTCCCATACGGTCTTGCCGCCATGGACTTCCTTGACCGGAACGCTCTCGACATGGCGGGACTCGACATTCCGGGCTGTCTGTAGGCCGCACCTTCTCTTCCTTCTTGCCGATGAATCCCCAAATTTCATCGAATTGCAAATGGCGGCACGACAGGTTCCGCATCTTCGCGTCCAACAGGACCGCGCAGCCCCTTCCCACGCGCACGGCAAGATTCATAGATTCATAATCGTATTGCGATTAACGCCTGTCATTCGCTCAATCTGCCGAATGCCGGAACCTTCCGCCAAGGCGCTGATAACTGCGATTTGTTATTCTTTTGGTAGCACATTCGCCCTTGCGGCTCTCCCTTCTACTCTTGTAATAAGTGTATTACAATAATTAAGGCTTGTCAAGTCTTTTTTTACATATTTTGTGATACACTGGTGCGGCCATGAGGGTGTCCTGGATTCCGTTGAAGGTTGGGCGACGGTTGTGTGTCCCGATTCGAATAGAATCGGGTTGGGAAAATCTCAAAGAGGAGAACCGTCGTGGAGAGACCATATCACATAGTTGGGAAGGATGACATCCAGGAGATGGCCAGGCTGTTAGCGAGGAACGGGCAGGCGCTGCTGCCGAGGGTGGAGCTAATCGAGGAATCGAGGTTGGCGGTGGACGAGATGATGGACGTGCTGGGGCGGGCGCAGATCGAAGCGGTGTCGCGGCTGTCGGCGGAAGGGATCGCGGGGCCGTCGCATTCGGGCAACAAAGGCGGCACGGTCGGGAGCGAGGGACGATCTGCCTGAAGGAGAAGAAGCCCTCACTCATTATCCACCTCGACGGGTCGAATTTCAGCCGCACTGTGCTTCCCGTTGAACAAGGCGCATCGGCCAGCCTGGCTACGATCGCAGAGGCCGTTGCCAGCGGCGCAGACGCGGTAACGAGTTATATGCTGCTTGGCCACCGCGATGCTCGTTCCGAGGCGGAAGAGATTGGGAGAAATGCGAGGCTAGCTTGGGCATGTGAACGGTTTGGCGTGCTACTTATGATTGAGCCGCGACATGTCCGGGAACGTTTGCGGCCCGAAAGCAAGGCCGGTCCTGATGTTATGTCTCTCTACTGTCATATTGCGGCGGAGGTTGGAGCGGACCTAGTCAAATGCATCTGGGGCGGCTCCGTATCGACAATGTCTGATGTCGCTACCTGTCCCGCGCCTGTGTTAATGGCGGGCGGACGAAAACAGGAAGACCCAAACCAATCGCTGCGACTTGCCTCCGACGCCGCAAAAGCAGGCTGTCGCGGTTTGGTGTTCGGTTGCAACGTGTTCCAGGCCGCAGAGCCAGGTGAAATGTTAAGAACTCTCAGGGAGCGTCTAAGCGGAGAATGCCCGACCAACTGATTGCAGGACTCGACGTGGGCGGCACGAAATGCGCAGTCCTGATAGGCGACAAGACAGGGCGCATTTTGCATCGACGCCAGTTTCCTTCTCAGGCGGCTCTGGGTTTCGAGCACATGTTTTCCCGCCTCTCCGCCGAACTTGACGATGTGTTGGCAAGTTTCCCCGCTGTCGCGAGGCTGAGTGTATCTATCGGGGGACCGCTCGATACGGAACAGGGGGTAATTTACTCGCCTCCCAACCTGCCGGGCTGGGACGCGATTCCACTGAAATCGCTTCTTGAGGAGCGCTATCAGAAACCTTGCTTCGTGGAGCACGATGCAACCGCGTGTGCGATAGCCGAGTACCTTTTCGGGGCAGGCCGTGGGAAGAACAGTCTGGTTTTTCTGACATTCGGAACTGGGATGGGGGCCGGGTTCATGTTCAACGGGAAGCCTTATCATGGCTCCCGTGGTCATGTAAGCGACATTGGACACATCCGGGTAGCGCCAACCGGTCCGGACTGTTACGGAAAGCCGGGTTGCTGGGAGAGCTTTGCGAGCGGCGCTGGGTTATCGAAGTTGGCTGCTTTCAGGTATCCGCATCGTTGGCCCGAGGGAGAAGTATCCGCTGAAAGTATTGCCGAGTTGGCCCGCGGCGGTGATCCTGGGGCGAAGGAACTTGTGCGAGAATGTGGCGAGAAGCTAGGTCAGGGGCTGGCTCTCCTTCTAGATATATTGTTCCCTGAAGTCGTGATCCTCGGAAGCTTGGCAATCCGACTTGGGAGCTTAGTTCTGGATCCAGCAAGGGAGATCATTCGGCACGAATGTATGCCGGATGCCTTGGAGCTTTGCCGAATTACCACTCCGGAGCTGGGAGAACGGCTTCAAGACATTGCCAGCCTGTCGGCGGTTCTATACCGGGGCCAGCAGGTGTAATCGGGTGCAACCATCGATGGCGCCCTCGGCCAGAACGGCGGGGGGATGCGCAATTCACGAGTCTTATGCGATGACAGAGTGAACGCAACGTCAACCACACTGTAGGGTCTTTGAAATTCTAAGAAGGTGTCCTGAATTCCGTTGGAGGTTGAGCGACGGTTCTCCGACCCGATTCCGATAGAATCGGGTTGGGAAAATCTCAAAGAGGACGCTGAGGTGCCGGTTCCCGCCTACGAAGCGATGCGGAGGGAAGAGAATTCGGGCGCGCGAACGGTGGCTTCGCGACGCTCGGCGGATCAGCCGCAATTCGAGCGAGGCGTGCTGGCGCAAGGGCGCTTTTTCGACCGTGCGCTGCGCACCGTCGAGCAATACAATGAGAAGGTTGCGTATCTTCCCCTGAATCCGGTGCGGGCGGGGTTGGGGAAGCGGTCCCGGGGCCCCAAGTCTTGTTGCGGCAATTCGCACCGCGATGCCACGCGATCAAGACGCACGAATCTGACCGCAACCCGCAGAGTCCCTGCAAAGCGAAGCTCTGCACTACCCGCTGGCGCAAGCGTTATGAACAGAACACCTCCGATAGATGTAATCCGAAAGCTTCGCTCAGAGGTAGGGTTCGGCTGCCCTGTGTTAGATAAAGATGGGAATGCCTGCGGGTGCCCCTACCTTCAGTGGCATCATTTCGATCCGCCGTGGGAGGTAGAACAGCATTTCCGGCCCGAAGGGATGATTGCTATTTGCCCGGTCCATCACGGCCCCGCGAATGCCGGGGCCTATACTAAAGAACAAATGAGAGAGTTCAAGACCAGGTCCCATGAACGGGTGGAAGGCTCTTTCGAATGGCTTCGACGAGATATTATACTAATCGCCGGTGGG
>JAJYNF010000172.1:0-5740 GCA_021786455.1 Acidobacteriota bacterium | reverse complement strand
TACATCTTTCGACGATCGTATTGCGCTAAACGTACAGGGTAACGACGTGATCTGGATTAATCGCGACGGGAAGGGCCGGGGTCTTTTGAATATCCAGGTCCCTCGTCCAGAGCCTAATTTGAGAATCACAGAGAATTTTTGGGACTTTCGAACGGATGTCTTGGATTTCGACTGTCCGCCGAGATGAATCGAACCGCCGCTCACCTCCAACGATCTCCGGGACACCTTCGCTGTCGTACCGTCCAGTTTACTGTCCATTTGTTGGTCGGACCGTAGTGGAATGGATAGACATGATAGACTGAATAGACACGGGCATTGCACAGTAATTTGGGCAGTTTCAGCTAAGTAGATGTAGGCTCAGAAAGCGGGGGTAATTCAGCGGTAGAGTGCCAGCTTCCCAAGCTGGACGTCGCGGGTTCGATCCCCGTCCCCCGCTCCATCCTTTTCAATCACTTACAGAATCTCCTCTTTCGGCCTGCTCCATTTCTGCTCCATTAACACCAAATTCACATCACGCGCAGCGCAGTTTCGAGCGTCTTGACTGCTTCCTCGCGATGCTCAAGTGCCGTGCTGGCGTAAACGTTGATGTCAACGTCGACAGTGTGACCAAGCTGGTCGGCGACCACCTTCGGGTCAACGCCGAGCTCCCGCATCAGCGAGGCGCAAGTTCGCCGCATGACCTTAAGATTAACCCACCCAAGACCAACTCCCTTCAGCTTGGGGGCCATATGTCGCCTTTTCTCTTGCCCGATCGTCTGCAGGATTGACTGAATCAGAGACATCGCGTACCTCGTCTTTGTGGCGAGCCCGGATATTCCCGAAATGTTGACGTGAGCGCCTTCCGGACCGAGGACATAATCACGATGGAGATATGTCCGAGCGGCCGTCTGGTTCGACATTTGAATAACGCCGGCCGGAATGGAATCACGCTCTTCGATTTTTTCAATTCCCAGGGCGACCTGAATCCCCGCCTCATCCGCGAAGCGCTCTGTCGCCTCGCTTTGAACCGGCATATAAATGCCTTGCGGCTCTCGGTTGTTCGCCAGAACGCTGACCTCCGCCACGTTTGCTCCCTGGCGGGGAGTCTGGGGAACTGCCTCGACGCTGCCAAAATCGCTCGAAATAAAGTTGGAAAGGTGTGAAGGGGCGTCTGTGATCTGGCGGATGTTCGTGCCCAGGCCAAACGTCCGGGTATCCTCCATTTGGTTTGCTTCGACGATGTCAAAGGGGTTCACAACTACATCCGGGCCAAGCCAGAAGGAAAATTTCTGGGAGCTGTTTGGCTCTCGCTCGGTTGCTGAGGCTTTGCCGATAACAGACGTTGTCGGCTTTCGTTTATCAGCGACAGGCCGGGCATTCGAAGCAGTATCTGCAACAGCATGGCCGCCTTCGTCCTCGGCGATATGGCTCTCCCGCTGCGTGGCCGCCGCTGCTTCCGCAGGTGGCTGCAGTTCAAACTCAGTCTTCTTGGCCATGGTTTGCCTTTCAGCTCGGTTTTGGGCATCGCAGGCCGGACTTGATGACCTCAATGAAGGCGAACCCGTTCTTTACAGCCTGCTCTGCAAGAAAATTAGCATAAAGATGAGCGTACCAACGCACATCCTTGCCGTGCGGCGTTTCACAACGCTCCGCGACGAGGGCACCAGATATTTCATTGATATGGTCGGAGGAGACCCCCTCTCGCGAGGGATTCGGCAATTCCACTCGCAGCACTCCCATTAACGGAAAATCCAGGTGCTCCGGCCCGCGGATTCGCACATACCAGGTGGCCACCGCCCCTTCACGAAGGCCGAACGCGAGCGCCCGTTCACCGGATTTAAGGCCCGCCAGCAGTTGGTACACATTCAAATCCTGGCGAACGTTGCCTTTCTTTACCGAGAAGCGAAGCTCCTTGTAAGAGGATTTCACCACTCCCAGATACTCTTTGCCTTCGGGCTAGTCCTTGACGTATTCACTGCCCATTAATATCTGCATAAATAATGCAATAGAATGTCCTTCAGGAGGTAACGCGTATGCCTCGACTGAAGGGCAGTGCCGATCTGCTTGAGGATCGTCGTCGGCGAGCCTTGGAGTTATGGGACGACGGCTTGTCTCTGAACGAAGTGGGGCGCCGTATCCGCTGTGCGCCGAGTTCCGTCTTGCGGTGGCTCCGGGCACGACGCCGAGGGGGCGCTGACGCCTTGCGGGTGCGCTTCTCGCCAGGACGCCCGCTGAAGTTGAGCCGGAGCCAGCGGCACCGCTTGCTCAAGCTGCTGCTCCAGGGAGCCCCCGCGCACGGTTACCGGACGCAGCTGTGGACCACGGCCCGCATCGCTGAAGTCGTCCGGCGAGAGTTCGGAGTGCATTACCATCGCGATCATGTGGGTCGGCTGATGCATAGCCTGAACTGGAGCCCTCAGAAACCCGAAACGCGTGCCGTCGAGCGTGACGAGCAGGCCATCGAGCGCTCGAAGCGGAAGGACTGGCCGCGCGTAAAAAAAACGCCCGGCGGCTGGGCGCCCACCTAAAACAGGCCACGACGCTGGCCTGGTGGATATCCAATCCACAACCGCGTTCTACCAGAGTCTCCATAGCGCCTCCTGGAGAAGCGATTACTGCACCGCAGGTCTGGTCGAGACACTGTCATGCGCGCTTCCCGTTTCCGGGTACGGCAAATGGTGGTACCTTTACCGGCGCGGGCCAGTCTTCAACGCGAGGTCTGTACTCTCACAGGGTTGGACCCGACCTCCAAGCAATCGCACTCCACGATTGCTTGTGCCACGGGCTGACCCGAACCACCACATCTGCCCGCTGAACCCTGTTTTCATCTACGGTATTGGGCGCTCCGCCCATGAAGTCTTCAACGGAATTTAGGACACCTTCCGGCAGGTCGTCGCTAACTACACTGCCTCTTGGGTCCCCAGCTCTAAATAAAAGAAAAACTTTGTGCGGAGGGCCGGAATCGAACCGGCACGTCCCTTGCGGGACAAGGGATTTTAAGTCCCTTGCGTCTACCAGTTCCGCCATTATTTAGAATAACTTACAATCTAAATGTGTTAAAATGTGAAAGTGAGTGTGTAAGTTAGCGCCCTCCTTATGCTCTGCTCGCCCGTCATTTTGGGTTACCAAGTCGATCGGTCTCGGGCCGCCATTCTACCACGTGGTTCAGGGTCACGCCTCAAATTGTTGAATTATCAAGAACACCTGGCGCGTTTTTTTGGCGTTTGCAGCGCCATCGGCGAAAACCGGCGGCTCTTGCGGCGTGAGAGTTCTTGATCGGTCCCCAGCGAGCGCGTACAATCCGAAAGACGGTTCCGAAATGTACAGTCAGACCATCATTACGGCCCCCATTGCGCTGTTTCTCGGCGCAGGAGCAAGCCGTCCTTTCGGCAAGATGTTGATGGGTGAGTTTATTGATCATCTGAAGAATTTGCACGAATTTAAAAACGACGCCCTGTTCAACGACATCGCCAGCGCCCCGGGAGGCCGCGATCTCGAGTATCTCTTCGAAGAGCTGGACGAATGGTCACGCAAGGGTTATCACCCGGTGCTCGAAGCGGTCTTGATCGGCGGGCAGGGAGGAATGCCGCCCACGCTCGCGCACGCACCGGGGTTGCCGGAGAAGGCCAGCAAAATGCTCGCGGACCTTCGCAAGCAGGTGTTCAACGAGTACCGTGACATCGATCCGGGGCAGGCCAAAGACTTGGTCCAGCGCTTCGATGCGCTCTTAGGGGCCGCCTTCAAGGGGGTTGATCCCGGCAAGAACCCAATCGTCATATTCACGACGAATTACGACCCAGCCGTCGAGACGTTCTGCACCGACCCCGGCAAACACGGCGAATACAGGCTCTGCGACGGTTTCGTTCCGCAGCCGAACTCGGGCAGCCCGGTCTGGCGCCGCGAATCAATCGATCAGCTGCAGCTCGGTGCAACCGGCCAAAAGGACCTCGTGCTGTTCAAGCTTCACGGATCTACAACCTGGTTCAGGACGGCGGCGGGCATCATCAAATCGGACGCTCCGATTTACACGGGAGACGATCTGGCCGTTCAGAACATGCTTATTTACCCCGCAAAGAGAAAGATCGCGCTCGACGATCCGTATTTTACCGCATACGATTACCTCCAGAGGACGCTCGAGAACTGCAAGCTTTGCGTTGTCATAGGTTACTCATTCCGCGACTACGACGCCCTGTCCCGCCTACGGTCTGCCGCTTCCTACAACTCCAGCCTCACCCTGCTCGTGGTGGACCCACAGGCTAATGCGCTGTGTAAGGAGCTTGGCCGGCGCGGAGTGACGGCCGAGCCCATCCCGACCCAGTTCGGCTCCGCACTCTCGGAACGGGACTATCTGGCGGCCATAGAGAAAGCGCAGACCGCCGCGTACGCCCAGCGTCAGACCTTTTCCCGAAGCGCCCCGACCAGCGCGGCAAGCAGATAGCGCGAGATGGAGACGCTAAAAGACAAGCGCCTCCCCCAGCAAGGCATATCCATATGAGTGAAGGCCGATGATGCCCCCTACGCCATCTACTTACCTCGTCGAGGACCCCGAACGCGAACGCCGCACGGCCCGATTGATCGCTGACGCTCCCGGCGAAGAAGCTATTCTTAATCCCCTTGGAATACCAATTGGCGGGTCGTGGTTCCTGTTGGAGCTGCAAAAGGGTCGTCTTTTCACAGCCGAGTTGGGTGACATAGACATACTTGCAGGCAGACTGGATTGGGGCGATCCGACTGAATTCCAGCGCGCCCTGGCCGCCGTTAGGAAGGAAGTAAAAGGAAGAGGGCATCCAAGCACAATTGCGTTTCTTGCAGCACAGCGATTAGCAAACGATGGAGGGCTCAGGTGGCCGCCGCCGACGGATTGGCTCGTAGCCATAGAGCTCAAGTGCGCCTACCTAAGTCCAAAAGCTCCGCACATATCTCGCGAACACGTCAAATCGGTAAAGCCGTCCGCGCAGAAGGTGGCGCACCTGCGTCAGCAGGTTAGCGACCTGTTGAAATTGGGCGTTAATAGGGTCGCCCTCGTTGACGTAATTGCGAACCCGCCTGTGTCCGGTCCTGACGGGGGCGCTTGGGTCACCGCTGCAGCGGTCGCAAGTGAAACGAGACGGACGATGGCGTGTGACCTCGACGCGCGCCTGCCAAGTGATTCGCCAGTTGGCCATTGCGCCTATACGATTGGCGCTGTTGATGGCGGCGACGAGTCAAGGCGCGCGGCCTCCTCTGCGGACTGGCGGCGACCGCCTTTGGACAATCCACTACTTGCAAACGACCCAACTGTAAGAGCCCGTCGCAGAGAAGTGGAAGCGAACCTCCTTAAAATCTTCGAAACAATCCAGAGACCACTAAACCTCAGGGTGGTATACCGTGACTGCCCTGGCTGCAGGCGGCTTCACCTCGAAGGCCAACCATGTAGTCCGTAGCGCATAGTCGTTTGTAACTGTTTGGCGTTTGAATGGCCCTGCGCTGGGGGAGACCACACTTCTGGTGTGCTTGTACCGTAATGCCTGACCTCCACTCCAAGGCGCGCCAAAGCCTTCTTGTCTATTACTTCACGAACCCGGCAGTGCGGCACCATCTGCGGCACCTGGCGGACCACCTGAGCGTAGATCCCTCAAAGCTTTCGAAAGAGTTTCCGCTGGCAATTCCCGCCGTCTCCGCAGGGATAGGACAGCATCAACGCACCTTCAGACACTACATGTCTCTGTTACTACTTGACACATCCTCCTGCGTTTCTTATCCTGCCTGAGTCGGGGTCTCT
>JAJYNF010000213.1 GCA_021786455.1 Acidobacteriota bacterium | reverse complement strand
GCCGAAGGAGTGCAAGGCATCAAAAGATTCGTCTTGCAGTGCATCTTCGAGTCGGGTGCCCGACCCTGTCCCCCCATGATCGTGGGCATCGGTTTGGGGGGAACTTCCGATGTCGCCATGGTCTTGGCGAAAGAAGCCAGCACCTTCCGTCATCTTGGATCCCACAATTCCGACCCTGACGTGGCGAAGCTCGAAGACGAGCTTTTGGAACTGATCAATCAGACGGGTATCGGACCGCAAGGACTGGGGGGCGCCACCACGGCAATGGCCGTCAACGTTGAGTGGGCGCACACGCACATCAGCCAGAATCCCGTCGCCGTCAACCTTCAGTGCTGGCGGGGAGAGCGCGCAGAAGCCGAGCTTGATGCAAACGGCGAAGTCACCTGGAAGTAAGTCCGCGGCCTCACAAATGAACGGACGGGCAGTCGGACTGGAATGAGGAGGACATGACTATGGCACAGTATGTTCTAGTACCTCCCTTGAAGGAAGAAGATGTCCGCAAGCTTCAACTCGAGGACACGGTTCGAATTGACGGCACGATTTTCGGCATCCGCGACGCCACGCAGATCCGCATTTTTGATCAGAACGTCGAGCCGCCGGCGGACCTGACGGGGGCGGTTTGCCTGCACACGGCGCCGGGCGTCAAGAAGCTGCCCAGTGGGAAATACCAGAAGATTTCTATCGGCACGACCACCAGCACTCGCATGGACCGCTTTGTGCCCGCGTTGCTGGAGCGATACAAGGTTCGCGTCATCGTGGGGAAAGCGGGGCTCACCGAAATCAGCATGGAAGCGATGCAAAGATGGGGAGCGGTTTATCTGGCCATCGTGGGCGGCGCCGCAGCGCTGGAAACCCTGCAGATTGAAGAGATCGAAGAGGTCTGGTGGGAGGACCTCATGCCGGAATGCCTGTGGAAGTTCCGAGTGAAAGATTTTGGGCCGCTGGTGGTGGCCATGGATGCCCACGGCCACAGTCTGTATCGGAACGTTCAGGAGCGCGCTGCCGAAAGGATCCAGCGTCTTGGCTTCACTTAGTCTCCTCCCCTCGATGACCGAGCGCGCGGGACATGCGAAGCGCCGTGGCGCGAACCAGCTTGCCCAAGGACGGGAAGTCCCCCGGCTTGATCTGAAGCGCCGATCCACCCAGGTTCACCGCGGCGGCCACCCGCCCGTCGTGGTCAAATATCGGCGCCGCCACCGCGCGCACGCCATCCTCGTTCTCTTCGTTGCTGACCGCATAGCCGACTGCCCGGACGTGGGCAAGTTCTTTCTTGAGTTCCCGTGCCCCCGTGATGGTCCGGTGCGTAAACCGTGTCAGCCCATGCTTGCTGATGATGCGGTCGAGCTCCTCTTCCGGAAGGTGAGCAATCAGAGCTTTGCCGATCGAGGTGGAATGCAAGGGCATCCTTTTTCCCACTTGTGTCGTGAGGCGAATGGCGCCCAGGACCTCCGCTTTCTCAATGTAGACGGCATGCCCGCCATCGCGAACCGCCACATGCCCAGTGATCGCAGCTTTTTCGGTAAGCTCCTTCAGGAGAGGAGAGACTTCCTTGCGCAGGTCGAGGGAGTCCACCAGAGCGCTGCCCAAACTGAAAAGTTTCAGGGTGAGAAAATAACGGTCGTCCTGGTCCTGCTCGACGTATCCGCGGGCTTTGAGGGTCTGGAGGATGGCGTAAACCGAACTTTTCGGGATCTTGAACTTTCGGTGGGCCTCGGTGATGGTCAGGTCGTGGTGGTTGCGGGCCAAGGCCTCGATGAGATCAAGAGACCTTTGGACAGCAGGAACCGAATAGCTTTTGGGGTTCTTGGTGGACTCCATGGTCGGCGAATCCAGTGAAATTTTGATCCTTTCCCGCTTCTGTGGCGCCTCCAACCCGCACCCAAGGGATTCCCAGTGCTCCGCGGGCCGTTATTCGCGGGTTCGTACACTCGAATCTATCACCACGACAACGTACATGCAAATTCCCTGCCCGGGTGGGTGACGTAAATCTGTGTGTGTAAATGGAGGAGGGTGTAAGTTGGTTTCGCCTGACGAGCGAGACCGAATCCTTGGAAAGGAGCTTACATCCCATGGGGAAAGTAACACCGATCACGGAGCAGTTCCAACATTTTGTGCGGGACCTGAAGGGGACGTTTTGGGGTGACCTCTATGGGAAGACACGGCGGGCGCGGGACCGGAGTTTCCGGCCGCCGGGATCTCTCCCTGGCTGCGCAGAAAGGCCAACAGTCGCCGGCTTCCATCTGCCCGCACCCCGTAGGCGACCAGCATTTGCGCGCGTTTCCGACCCTCCGGCCGCCGTACCCGCAGGCTCACACCGTCCAGAAACAAGTACGCCCACTCGTCGGCGAGCGGCGCCTGCTGAAAGGCTTTCACCAGCCGGTCCAGATTCCGGCTCAGCTTCGAGACCGTCTGCGCGCTCACCACTTCGCCCGTCAGCATCGCTACCACCCGCCCCACCCGCCGCGTCGAGATGCCCCCCCAGAAAGACCTCCCGGATCAGCATCATCACTTCCTCGGTGCGCCGCCGAAAGCGTTCCAACCCCGGCGGCAGAAAACTCCGGTGGCGCGCCCGCGCAATCCGCAACCGCAGCGTCCCCATCCGCGTCACGAAATCGCGCAGGTAAAATCCATTGCGATACCCGTGCCGCTTCTTCTCGGCTCGCTCGTAATCCTCGACCCCCAGATACCGATCCCGCTCCCGCTCCTTCCGCGATTGCTCCTCGAAAAACGCCTTCCACGCCAAGCGCGTCTCCTGGTGCAAGTCTCTCTCCAAAGACTCTCCTTGATCTCCTGCTTAAAATGTTGAAATTCCTCCGTCCATCGGAATATCCTGCCCATCGGGGGGTAAGTCTCCTTTCAAGGAATTGGGTCCTCCTTGCCAAAGCAGAACCAACTTACACCCTCCCCTTTTACACACACAACTTTACGTCACCTGGCAACCCTCCTCCAGAACCTCTGGAATGCGGTTACCCCTTAAACGGCGCGACGGGCGGTTTGGGGCTGAGGCGGTGATCCGCGAGGGCGTAGATGCGCTGCAGCTTGCGGTCAATGGTTCGGGCCAGCTCGAAGGGGTCCAGGCGCTGACGCAGGGCGCGGAGTTCCGCGGCGCGCTCGGGTTCCATCACCTCCCAGGCCAGGGCCCGATCCAAGGGCGTTTGCGCAGGGCTATAGTGGCGGCGCAGCTTCGAGCCGACGCGAACCTTCTTCACCAGCTTCACCGAAGGCTGGAACAGGTTCATCCACAGGCGCAATTCGTTCCGATACAGGTCGTTGATGGCCTCGACGGCTTCCGGCGTGTCATAGCGATCCCACGCCAAGAGCTTGCGGACGTGCGTCCAGTTCTTCTGCTCGATGGGGGCGTTATCATCTTTCTTGTAAGGGCGGCTGCGGGTGAACTGGATATCCTGCTTCCAGCACCAGCGGCCCAGGTGCGCGTTGATGAACTCCGAGCCGTTGTCGGAGTCGATCCCCAGCAGGCGAAAGGGGAGCGCGGCTTGAATCTCCTCGAAGGCCGCGAGGATCGCTGCTTCACCTTTGCCCAGCACGGCGCGGCTCTCCGTCCAAGTACTGTGCACGTCGGTGAGGTTGAGTGAGTAGGCGAATTCACCCGCCGCCCGGTTGCCGGAGTGCGAGACCAGGTCCACCTCGCTGAAGCCGGGAACCCGCACATCCCAGGCGTCGGTCTTGACCGGAATGTGGTGCTTGAGCAGCGCGCCGGGCCGCGTGCCGCCGTAGCGTCGTCGCTTCAACCGGCGCTTGCGCTCGCGCAAGCGGCGATCCACCTGGCGGGCGCTGATCTGGAGCAACTGCCGCTCGACTTCGGCGCTGACGCGATAGCGCTTCCTCACCCAGGGCATCCAGAGCGGCAGCAGCGCCTTCCAGCGCAACGACCAGGGATAGCCGGCCGCTTCCCACACCGCCTCGAGCACCGACACCACCCCCGCGCCGTAACTCGGCGAGCGCCAGCGGCGGCGCACCATGGCCGGCTGCCAGCGGCCCGGCGGCGGCCCGTTCAACAACCGGATCGCATACTTCCGGTGGTAGCCCGTGTTGGCGCAGAATTCGTTCAAGATCACTTGCTTCACTTTCCGATCCGCTTCACGATACCTCGCGTAGATGGCTCGGAAATGACCTGCCCCCGTTCTTTGGTCCAATCATAGTGTGAGTTCCTGGGTTGAAGTCAACTCCTGGGTTGGGAGGGCGAGGGGTGTGGGGGGGGGACGCCCCTCGCGCCGCCGCTGTGAACTCCTCGGGCGTTTGATATCCCAGGGCGCTGTGCGGGCGCACTTGGTTGTAATCCCTCCGCCACATTTCGATCTTTCCCCGCGCCTCCGGCAAACTCAGAAACCAGTTCTCGTTCAAGCACTCGTCCCGAAACTTCCCGTTGAAGCTTTCGATGAAGGCATTCTGAGTGGGCTTCCCTGGCTCGATGAAATGCAGCTCGACGCCGTGCTCAAAGGCCCACTGGTCCACCACCCGGCTGATGAACTCCGGGCCGTTGTCCACCTGGATCGCTTGCGGGTAGCCGCGCTCGCGGACCACTTCCTCCAGCACCCGCACCACCCGCAGCCCCGGCAGCGACGTGTCCACTTCGATCCGCGGTGACTCCCGCGTGTAGCCATCCATCAAGTTCAGCGTGCGGAGCTTCCTGCCGCTCGCCAGGTTGTCGTGCGTGAAGTCCATCGTCCACAACTGGTTGGCCTGCCGGGGCCGCGCCAGAGGCCGCCGCGCCTCCGCTTTCAGCCGCTTGCGCTGCCGGCGCCGCACGGCCAACCCCTCTTCGCAGTAAAGCCGGTACACACGTTTGTGATTCACCCGCCATCCCTCTCGTCCGAGCATCACCGTCAAGCGTCGATACCCGAACCGTCGCCGCTCCCCGGCCAACTCACGCAGCCGCTCGCGCAGCTTGGGGTCCTCGCGCCGTCGCGCCCGATAGCGGCAACTCGACCGCCCCATGCCCGCCAACCCGCAAGCCCGCCGCTCGCTCCTCCGGTATTCACTCCTCATCACGCCCACCGCCTCCCGGGCGGCCGCGGGCGTCAGAACTTTTTTTCCAGCACTCCCTTCAACGCCTGAATATCCAGCATCTGTTCGGCCACCAGATGCTTCAGCCGCCGGTTCTCGTCCTCCAACTGCCGCAGCCGCCGCGCTTCGCTCACCTCCAGGCCCCCATACTTCGCCTTCCAGCGGTAGTAGGTCTGGTCGCAGATCCCGTACTTCCGGCTCAGTTCCTTGACTCCTACCCCCGCGTCCCCTTCCTTCAAAATCCCAATGATCTGCTCCTCCGTGAATCGGCTCTTCTTCATCGTGAGTTCTCCTCTCGGCTTTTTATGCCCGAGAACTCACATTCTAACTGGACCAGTTTTCGGGGGGCAGGTCACCGGATATGCTAATGCAACATCTTCGAGAAGAAGGGGAAATGACAATTTCAGAGGGGCCTTCCGCGAGAATGTTGTTCCCTGATGAATGAGGATGGGGAGCTTCCTCTGTTGGCAATACTGATATATGGGTTGCATCCGGCTGTCCATGGGATGACAATTCTGATAAATCGGGCCGAGCTTAACGCCGGACATTTTCAATTCCTCTATCGTCCGGTGAGGCTCATTCAAGTACTCGGGCTCAGTCGGATCGATCGATGCAAAGCCAGAAGGTGTCCCGGAGATCGTTGGAGGTGAGCGGCGGTTCGATAACCCATCAGCCTGCGAAAATTCTTTTCGGTCATGAGCAGGGCGGCAGCGGCCCAGCGCAGCACCATCTGGCCGTCGCGCGAGCGGCAGACGCGCAGTGTGCGCAATCGCACGCCGCTTGGAGTGGGTGCTCCGCGCCGAACACCGCGTCCATCGCGGCTCTGAGTGCCTTCGAGCCGTCAATGACGAACAGATATTTTCGATTCGTCGCCAGCCCTCGGCCCACCAGATTCTCCAGTAGGCCCTTCGCCACCGCCTGATTTTCGCTCGCTCCTTCCGCGATGCCCAACACATGCTTCTTGCCCTCGCCATCCACGCCCACGGCCACCAGCACGTGATGCTCGCCGAACATCACCCCATCCAAGTAGATCACCAGCAGATCGAGCTCCTCCAAGCGCCGCTCCGAGAGCCGCTTCAATGCTTCTTCGTTCGCCTCAATGGCCTCGCGGCTGACGCTCGACCGCGACACGCCGACCGTCTCGGCCATCTCCGGCAGCATGGCCCGCTATTGCCTGGTCGAAACCCCACGCAGCAGAATCTCCAGCATCCGGCTCCCCAACCGTTCTTCGCTCCGCATCGCTTCGTAGGCGGGAATCGGCACTTCGCCGTCCGAGCCCTGGCCCTTGCGCCGCAGCCTTGGCCGCTCGACGCGGAGCTTTCTCTCCCTCAAACACACCGTGCCGCGCTCGCGCCCGTTCACGGCGAGGCCGTTCAGGACGAGCCCGTGCCAGCCGATCGCGCCCCCTTTCTTCCCTGGATGCGGCGGCCCCACCATCCCCTCGGCCGAGAGCTTCAGAACCGCCTCAATCGTCGCCCGCCCCAGCACGTCAATCAATTCATCCACCGCGGCCTGCGACTGCTCGATCAGATCCACCCTCGGCAGCAGCACCTGCCCGTTCCTCGCTAACAGCCTGGCCGGCTCCTGGATGTCATCCTTCCCAACTATGTGATATGGCCTCTCCACGACGGTTCTCCTATGATGTTTGTCTACTCCAATCTGACCGTCGTGGTTTTCACGGCGTACTTTCCGCCAAAACGAAATTCGGGAAATCTTCAAAGATCCAGTTGTTCTTCAGCGTGTGGTAGATGATGCCGAGGAGCTTTCGGGCCAGCGCGATGATAACCTTGCCGGTTCCACGTCGAGCGCGAATTCGCTCGTAGAATCGATCCAAGTAAGGGCTGTAGCGTTTGGCCATCAGGGCACATTGCACCAGGGTTGTCCGACCCAGCTTAGTTCCACGCTTGGTAATCCGGCCCGAGTGCGCGGTCTCATTCGAGTTCTGCACCCGAGGAACAATCCCAAAGTACGACGCCAGCTTTCCCTCTTCCTGGAAATCTTTCACGTCGCCGATCACCGAGAGCAAGATGCTGGCTCCGAGCGACCCGATTCCCTTGATGCTCGTCAGGTTGCGGTAGCTCCAGAGCTTGCTGCCCGCTTGCTCGATGACCTGCTCCAGCCGACTAATGCTCCGATTCAAACTCCGAATCTGCTCCACGACAATCTCCAGTTCGACCTGCGCTAATCCCTCGACGGATTGTTCCAGCACCCGCTTCAGCCCTTTTTCGCTGGAGAGGTCTTCCTTCTCGAGCTCGATCCCGCGCGCCGACAGCAGATTGTTTACTTTATTCTTCAGAGCTGTTCGTAGCTTCACCAGCCGGTCACGCGTTTGCGTCAGGCTCGCTACCTCGGCCTGGGCCTTCTCTTTCATTCGCACCTCGGGCAGCAGTCCCTTGGCTAAATACAGCGCCAGGTTTCGTGCGTCGTTGGGATCAGTCTTCTTCACCGAATGGCTGATCACCCGAAACGGGTTCGGGTCAACGACGACCGCTCGCGCTACATAAGGCGCCACGGCTTCATAGAACCGCCGCGTGTTGCCGGTCACTTCCACGGCTACCTCGTCACTCGGTCGCAGCTTCTTCACGAATTGCGGCAACTGCTCCAGATTCCACTCGCTCAGATAGTTCCTTCCACTTCCCAAGCGCACGCAGCAGGTGAACCTCTTGCGATGCAAATCGATCCCCAGATGACGTTGTTCTCTCATCTCTCCTCCTGGGCTGTTTTTGTTGCCAGGCGGAGTAGACGCCTTCTTCGGCGGTCCCCATTCTCCTATCCAAGGTCCCTTCTCAGGGCCTTACGGTGGCACCCGGCCACAGGTCTGACCCATCTCCTTTACGAGGTCATTGCCTCAAACAGTCAGTGCAGCCTGTGACCTGTCTACTCCGAAGGCTGTGCTCAGCCCTCGAAGCGTACCGCCTCCGAACTCATACATTCATGCCATCTCCTTTTTGAGAGATTTTCCCAACCCGATTCTATCCGAATCGGGTCGGAGAACCGTCGCTCAACCTTCAAGGGAATCCAGGACACCCTCCAAAGCCAATCAGTTTGTCGTTGTGCTGGCGAACGTATTCGGCAACAAAATCATTGGGCACAACTAGCCCCACACGCTGTGCTCTCAAACCAAAAACGATGGCCTTGTCCACTGCTTGCATTGCCTGCCAATGCGCTTCCCAGGGTGCATCAAGGTTGAACGATTCGCATCGCGCTTGCCCGGCCTCCGCCAGGAGCTCTTGCGACCAATGTTCCAATCTCCAAACATGCGTGTGGCAATCAACGATCATTGCGATTCGCGACACAATTCGGTCGGAATTATTCCTCCACCCTCAGGATCACTGCTCAAATCTTGCCGGAGGGCAGATCTGCAGCACCTTCGACTGGGTCGAAAACTACTCCCTAGATTAAATGCTTTTCAGGCCCTGGCGCTTGGTCAGTCGTCTCGGCGTCCAGCAAATAGGACAAAATATACCTTCGGCCTTCTAAAGTGTGGTCCCGACCGAGAGGGAGGGGTAGTAGACTGGGGGGTATGATTCGATCAAGAGACCGCTTGCGGAAGTGGTGGTATTCGTTCCTGAGACAATCTCGGTTTAAGAAAGCAGAGCAGCCATGGTGCCGAGAATTTGCTTACTGCGAGGGCCGTGTCGATCCAGACCCGAAATGGTGGGTAACTTGGGAAGTACCGTCGTAAGCTTCGAAAAGCGTCTTGGGGGATGAAGGGAATGGGCGAAGCTGTAGTTGCGCGTTTTGGAAAGCTTGACATTGCCGTAGCCAACGCTGCGTATTCGGTTCGTCAACCGGTCGTCGAGGCCAGGTGGGAAGATGTTGAAAGGACGATCGCCGTCACACAGCTGGGAGTGTTCCATACATGTCAATTCACAGCACAGCGCATGGTGAAACAAGGACACGGAGGAACAATCATCATCATCAGTTCAATCCATGCCGAGTTCCCATTCGCTACCAGTGGTGCCTACAATATGGCGAAGGCTGCAATCAACCATTTGGCTCGGACGATGGCCGGTGAACTTGCCCGCCACCACATCAACGTGAACGTGATTAATCCCGGCTGGATTGATACTCCGGGTGAGCGCAAGCACTCCACCGAAGAAGATCTGAGCAAAGGCTCGCGTAGGATCCCATGGGGTCGGATGGGGGCCTCGCATGAGATCGGGCGGTGCGTCGTCTTCCTTGCCTCCGACGACGCGGATTACATAACAGGCTCTTCCCTCCGCGTCGATGGCGGCTACATGCTCGGCATGACCCTTCCCGAGACCGCTCTAGAGGAATAGGCCATTGGATTTTGCCAGTCGAGCCCTGCGGGCCACCTCAACCCAGATCGTCAGGGCAACCATCGGGGCTACTGTCCAGCATTTTGGACAATAGCCATGGTATCCGTGCATTCGCACTTGACTTGGGAACGGCTCCCTGCTTACCGTACTAGCCTCCGATGGGCGTCAGGAATTAATTCCAAAGGACGGTTCTCCATGCGACTCGGATTGCGCTCCCACTTTATTGTCTTATGCTGTGTTTTGTTCTCCCTGGTAGTTTCTCCGGGCGGGTTATTAAGTTCCACAGAAGGGGTTCGGCAAGTCGGGACAGATTGGATCCTGGAAGGGCCGAATCTAAGAGTTGTGGTCCACAAGGGCACGATGGCTGTAGATGTTACAGATAAGGTGACGCATACGACATGGAAGATGAGTGACAATGGAAAACACGACCTAACAATTAAAAACGCAGAGGGCATGCGCGAGTTGAGTTTGGGAGGGGCTGACGCGGTCATTACTCCAACACGGCGGGGCCATTGGCTTGGCATTGCGGTGCGCTTCACCTATTTGCCCATTAAGCTCGATGTCCTCTTACAGCCTAGGCTTGACGAGGTGTCATTTCGTCTTTCTCCAACGCAAGAAGACCGTGTCGTGTTTGCCGCCTATCCTCGACCCTTTGACTTACCTCAAAGTCCCGACGCGATGTCCATCATCCCAGTGCAGGAAGGATTTCTACTCCCAGGTGATTACAAATTTCCGGTCTCAGTTGGTCATAGGGCAATGGCGAGGGTCACCGGATTGGAGACGTACCAGAAATTATCGATGCCATGGTGGGGGCAGGTCCAAGGCCCCAGTTCTGTCATGGCCTTTCTTGAAACGCCGGACGACGCAACGGTCTATCTCCGGCACCCGGCAGGAGGTCCCACGGAGCTCAACACTCTATGGCTTCCATCTCTGGGGTTTATGCGCTACCCGAGAAGGGTCGTTTATATTTTTAGACCCCACTGGAACTACGTATCCATGGTTGAATACTTCCGACACTGGATGCAGCAACATGGCGAATGGCGCACGCTAACAGAG
>JAJYNF010000185.1 GCA_021786455.1 Acidobacteriota bacterium | reverse complement strand
AGATTTTCCCAACCCGATTCTATCCGAACCGGGTCAGAGAACCGTCGCTCAACCTCTAACGGAAATCAGGACACCTTCCACGGAAGCGATGAAGCTAGTTCGTCCATTATAAACAAGAGAAATGATTAAAGTTCAAACGTGACCCCTCGTCTGGCCGCGCAATGCTTTGGGCAAATCCAGTCCGAATTCTTCCACATAATTATGCGGGTGTCGGTATCGATCTTTGATCCGTTTCTCGAGCTCCTCGATATAGATGAACAGGTTCCTGTCGGTCTCAGCATTCCCTAAGTTTCTCGATAGATTCAGATATTTCTTTGCCTTGGAAAAGCGGAACGTTATCGCGTACTTCAGCGCAATAGCGTATGCCGCGTGTGCAGCATCCGAATTGTTATTGTCCGCCCTAAATTCCCCCAACGCTCTTCTGTAAAGGTCAATCGCATCACGGAATGAGTTCTGTAGCTTCCGACGTGCCCTTCTGTTGTAACCGATCAACTTATCGAGATTCCAGCGTCGGACAGAGTAGATGTTCATTATCTTGCTCTTCCACCGCCCACCGTTCATGAGGAGGCCGAGGTCGTATATGAATCGGGAGGAGGAAATCTCTGCCAACCCCATCAGAATCTTGCCTTGAGGATAGTGGTCATGGATGGACTTGAGCTCAGCGAGGGCACCAGCTTCCAAGGCCGCGATTTCCTTCTCAAGACGTGTCCTTTCTTCACCCAGTGCCGCATATTCTACCTTGTCCGCCTCGAGAGAAAAATCAATCCACCGAAAGGCTTTAGCGGCGAGCTTCAGATTTTGTTCTTGGTAGAGCACCCCGGACAGCTTCCTAAAAAGGAATATTGCATTTTGAGTAAGCAGGAAAGCATGTATATCCTTCCTGCCAAGGGCATTGGCGGTTGCGATGCACTGTTCCGCGATCTGAAGCAGTAGGTCGTTCTGAGAAACTTGGTCCAACGCGGCAAACAGGGACAATCCCGCGTCCAATCTGGTTGACGGGTTACCAAATTGATACAACTTCCAGAGAATCGGCTGGGCTTTTGCAGGCATCCCCTGCGCAAGAAGGTGTTGCGCCACCTTGAGTTCATCCGCTTCAGTCATGGTGTTTGTGGCGCAAGTGCGCGAGTTTCAATTTCAATCTGTTTTTGAGCATTCGCCAAATGAAAACCGGATCGAGTGGATAACGCCGGAACCATCGACGCTTCAGTCTCGGAGAATTTGTGATGAAATACTCGTGCGAGTGGCCGAACACGTGGCGGTTTAATTCGTGAACCATGTCCCGGTCGATACCCAGATAACCCCTAACATTGTTCACCCAGCTGAATAGAACTGAAACCTTCGGAGAGAGCGGCATGCTTACTTCCACGTGCTTCTGTCCGAGTCCGGGGCCGTAAAATCGCTGCCACTGCAATTCAGGATTGAAAAGCGAGCACGGTGCGTCAGAAGTGATGAATGAGTTGCCCCAGTCGGCGCACAGAAATGCGAGGTTCATTTTCTCAAGAATACTCGCAATGTATGGAAGGGTCTGGGCGATCATCATCTTGTGGGCATTTTCTTTCTCCTGCGCCAGTTGGCGCGATAGTTCAGGGAGGATTTTGTGCGCCGTTTCCATGTTTTCGACCGTGGTTCTCAGCCGATCAAAAAAATCCTCAATATTCTGTTTCTGTTTCATCGTTCGCTGGAGCATCGCAGCGACGAAGGCGCAGAGGATCGCGTGCTCCTTTTGATTAAGGGGCACCTTGCGACTGATGGTTTGTTCATACACCGTTGCGTAATCGCCCTCGATCTGCGCGAGCGTTTGTTCTAGGACATAATCCTTTCCGCCGTCCTTCCCCTTGAACGTGTACACGTCCGACTCAGTCAGAATATTCTTGGGGGCCCGCTTCCTGCCCTTCTTGCTGTTACGCTCAAAAATCCAGACGTACGGCTCTTGGCCAGGCGGCGTTTTAGGGTCTACGAACTGCTTCAGATAGCATTGCGGAATGACGTGTTGGGCTTTGGGTGCAGACATGATATGACGATTGTACTCCCTCCGACCGCAATCAAAACTGAGGTCCTGGAAAGGGTAATGGCCGGACTTTGTGCGCCAGAACGTTGGCTACTTAAAGCGGTCCAAGTTAATCGCCGCGGCTCCGACAATTTGAAAAAAATGGCCAGACCGCCAGAGTGACATGCTTGACTCAGGAAGCAAAGCTTCTGCAAATCTATCCATTTGTGGGCTTTCGGCCGGTGTGCTATGCGCACTCTCCAAGGCGCAACTCTAGCTCCCTCAACCACCTATGCTTATCCTTCCCATGACCGACGCGACCTAGGAACTCCAGGCGCTCGGCGATGTTGCGCCGGTTTCGCCGGATGTCATCGCGAGTGACGGCGGCGTAAGTCCCAAGAAATTGTTCGACCCTTTCTGGTTTGGCGAACAGGTACGTAGCATAGCCGGATTCCGGCCTTTCGACGGCAATCGCCTTTTCCAGCTCCATGATGAATTCGTCGCGGAACAGGTACACAGCGCGCGAACGCTTCAATAGCTCACGATAATAGAAGGCATCATAGCCGGCCTCCCAGGTGATCTGTTCAACGCCGAAATCACCGGGAATTCCTGCTCCCCCGCACAACCGCTCGATTTCCGATTTTGCGACCGGCTCCCGGTCGATGCGGGCGCGCAGGCCAGCGAAGAAGTCGGAGTGCTGGCCGAGGATGTGATGCCGGCGACGTGCCACCTCGATTTGCTCATTTATGTCCGCCGGCAGTGTTACCTTGAGCCGGCTGGGCAGAGACTTCTCCCAAGTTACAAGGCTCCCTTCCCCATCCTTCATGCGATAGGCACCGGTCTGGAGATACGTCGCCCGCACTTTCGCTGTAGCGTCGAGCAAATGTTTCCATTGATTCCAGGTGGCGTCCCACACGAAGGGCATCGCCGCTTGGTCTACGACAAACTCAAGCCGGTGTCTTGCGTCGCGGTATATGGCGCGATCAGTGTAGAAGTGGAATTTGCGCAGCGGCGCGTCGAAGCTGCGCTCGCAAAGGTCGGGCGAGAAAGCAAGAATTCGCCGGGCAAAGAACGTTTTCCCATCGCGCGACTGCTCGCCTTCGACCAACAACGAGCCGAACCCGCCATAGGGAAAGAGGGCGGGTGTATCTGGGTCTTTCAAGAGAGCATCGTAACAGGCGCGTAAATTCGGCTCGGCCAGGATATTGAAGGCCCGCTCGATCACCTTGAGTTCGCGCGGGTCCGCGTGTGTCGCCCTTAATTCCAAGTCGCGAAGTTTGTAAGCAAGCCGCAATTCAGCCAGTGACACATTTGGAGTCGTCTTGAGGATTTCATAGAAGTTGGGTCGGTCCTCATGGCGACGAGTGTCTCGCTGGACATAGAAGTAGTCGCGAATGACATCGCAATTCAGCCGGATGGCCGAAATCCCAACTGCACTTCCGCGAACCCCCGCGAGTGAGTAAAGCTGGCCCCGCTTGTCTTCTTTCGGTTTCGTGACATAACCAATCGGGGCCAGATATACGGCCTTCACTTTCGAGTTGGGAGCTCTGCGAACAAGGATTTCGGTCCTAATGTCTCTGCTTCCCTTAGGCAGCGAAAATTCAATTATGTCCCCCGGTGAGACGGAGCCATGAAGAAGACGGGGTACCAGCACGGAGCGTCCGCCCTCGAGGATGCACTCCACCGCCCGCCCGTTCGCTTTGACCTCTACCACCGATTCGCGGTGAACCTCGCCGGGCCTGATAGCCTCGTGCATGGAGTCAGGTTAGTGTGCCGAGTTATTCCTGTCAAACGGCTGTTATCGGTTGCGCTTTCAATAGGTTAGCGGAACCTTTCAGTGAAGGGGCAACAAGGATTTTGCCTCGGTCGGATGGATTCCGCGGATCGCTTGTCGTTTAGGCGATTTGACAGCCCCGCCTCAGACATGTAATTATATGCTTAAAAGCTGCTAGGGCTTGGAGGCGCGCTATGATTGACCTTCGCGAAGTTCGTTCCGTAACCGAGTTTCAACGCAACCTCAAGGGTTACGTTGGCCGGCTCAAAGAAAACAAAACCCCTATGGTCCTCACGGTTAATGGTCGGGCTGAAGTCATCGTCCAGGATGCCGAGAGCTATCAGGCGTTGCTCGACCGATTAGAACGTGCAGAGACCGTGGCGGCGATCCGCCAAGGCATCGAACAGTTCGAGCGCGGCAAGGGAATCCCGCTCAAGCAGGCCGAGCGGCGGCTTCGGAAACGTCATGGCTTTTCACGTTGAGATTTCCCCGCGAGCTTTCAACGACCTTGACGAAATCGCGCGCTACATCATGGAGCACGGGAGTTTCGAGCAAGCGGAGGAGTGGTTCAACGGCATTATCGCGGCGATTCGAACGCTCGAAGACATGCCCCACCGCTGCCTCGTCGCGGATGAATCCCAAGAGGTTGGACAGGAAGTCCGACTCCTGCTTTACGGAAAGCGCAACCGGAAATACAAGGTGTACTATTCGATTCGGCAACGATCTCTCGCGACGGGTACCGTGCAGATTTTTCATATCAGGCATTGGGCCAGGAAGACTTTGGCCGCGGACCAAATTCGGAAATTGATGGGTGGTCATACCTCGTAAGTTCCCCCTCCACATCGGCAAGAATCAACCTCCCAATCGGCATTGAAGGATAAAGCCGACGTTCCCGCGAACTATTGCTTCAAGATTCAGCGTTTCAGAAGCAGGAAGGAGTAATTCGCCCATGAGGATCGAAGGGCGCATTCGTCTCGGGTATTTTCCGCTTCCGCTGCCGGAAGCTGCACGCATTCGGCAGCAGCTCCAATTGATGCCGGGATTCGTGGCGCTGGATCCTTGCATCGGTGAGGGTCACGCTCTCGAAGCCATTACCGCCGGCGTGGAAGGCCACCGTTGCGGAATCGAACTCGACGCCTTTCGAGCAGAGGAAGCCAGCCGCCGCGCCGACCAGGTCGTTCATGCAAGCGCATTCGATGTTCATTGTCCAGCCGAATCCATCTCGCTTCTCTATCTGAATCCTCCTTACGATTTTGAAATTTCCGAAGGCAAGAACGAGCGGATGGAACGAGTCTTCCTCCAGCATACCTATCGCTGGCTCAAGGCGGGCGGGGTCCTGGTCCTTGTCATTCCTTGCGCCAGTCTCGCGGATTGCAGTGAGACTCTTGCCTGGAACTTCAAGGACACAAGCCTGTATGCACTCACCGAGCCCGGAAGCGTCAAATACGACCAGGTCGTTCTCTTTGGGATTCGCCGAACGCGCAGCGAACGTGAGCGCGCGCGCGACGACGACGTGAGTCACCAGCGGATGGGATATTACCGGAAGTCGCGGGCGCTTGATGAGCTGCGCCAATTCCATCCTCTCAGTGAACATCCCTCTCGCATATACGCCGTGCCCCCGGCCGAACCGGTCACGCTCACAGATCGCGGCTTGCTGCTCGATGAGATCGAAGATTTGCTGGCGAAGTCTCCCGCCTACCGTCAAGCGAGCCGCCTACTTATTGGGAAAGAAGGCCGCGTCGCCGGTCGGCCACTGACTCCGTTGCACGGAGGGCACGTCGGGCTGCTCGCGGTTTCTGGGCTGCTCAACGGAATTTTCGGCGAAGGGCCGGCCCTTCACATAGCTCGCTGGCAAAGCGTGAAGGTGACGGACACGATTGAAGAAACCGATGATGCGGGCGTCACGACGATCAGGGAGAAGGAACGCTTTTCGCACGAACTCCGCGTCGTCTTCCGAGATGGCCGAGTCGCCATCCTAAAGTGAGGTCACAGTGAAAAATGCTCATCTGCGCTTTGGGACATTGCGTTACACACGGCGCACCCATGACACGACGCTTGACGTCCGCGTTCGGATGGACCGCCTGATCCTTGAACCAAGGCAGGATGGATGTGCCGTCGCGCACTTGATCTCGGTCGTGGGAAACGACGCCGACATCGGCGGAATTTGGGCCGCGATCCTCGATGGCAGGGCCTTTGATGTCTCGGGGCCAGGAATTGTGGAGACAAATGCAACGCTCGGCGATAAACCCCAATGCTGGCGGGGATCAATTTCGGTACCCGGTCGGAAACGTCCGTTACGCCACCTGGTTGCCATCTCCCTCGAGCTAGAGTTGACCGCGCCTGGCGGTGACAACAACTCAAGGCGCACGATCCTTTTTGAAGACGATCCGACATTTGTTCTTTACCGAATTGCTCAGCGGTACGGCTTGCCGGTTGTGCCGGAATGGGCCGAGTGGTTCATGCAGGAACTTCAGAAGCGAAAGGCAATCACGCCGCTTACTGGCCTCGGGTGTTCGCCAGTGATCGTGAAGGGTACCGGGAATGGATTTCTGCAATGGGTTGGCAAAGCAGTGAAGCGTGCGGCGATTCACGTACCGGAAGCAAAATCAGAAATTTCCTGGCCTCCGTTCGAAATGATATTGAAGCCCGAGTCCATTCGAGGCTAAACGGTTGGCCGATTTGCGCGAAATCATGCTGCTGAGAGGACCTCAAGCAGCCGCGCCATCGCGAGAGTGTCCAGTTTGCAATACGCGAGGAGCGCCACGCGCAAGCTTTTTCGCTGATTAAGGCCTACATTGCCGCGAATCATTTTCTCCCACGCCAGTCCTGCCTTGCTGCCTTCTGAAACCTCCATACCCTTGTAGGAGAGATCAGGCACGAGTGTCGGCCGCACCCTCTTCAGCGAGTCCTCCTATGCCAGGCAAGGTCGCCCCTTGGCGCTGTCCGCACCCTGAGCTCCCTCTCCTGGTGCCGGCGACGTTCTCATAATTGTGGACAAATCAACAGAACTGTTTTTCATAACACCATGGAGAATACAACCATCACCTTACCCGATGTGAGCAAGCCCATTGTCAACATTAATGACTACCTCGCGGCATACGGCGAGGGCCTGGCACAAAGGATTGTCGAATCTTTCCCACCCCTCCACGATGTTGAGGGCTCTGTTTCACCTCTTCTTGCGAAGCTTCGTCGCGAGCCTTACCCCGGACAGTCTTTGGCTGTGATGGGGATTGTTCGGCGCTGGGAAAAGTCACGCTCCGCTGCCGCGGTTGCAGAGTGCGGCACCGGCAAGACCTTCATCGCTCTGGCCTCGATGTTTGTGCACAGCCAAGGGCGACCGTTTTGCGGTTTGGTTATGGCGCCGCCTCATTTAGTGGATAAGTGGGCACGCGAGTCGTTCCAAACCATACCGGGCGTGCGCGTGTTCATGATTGATGGCCTGCGAGACGCTAAGCCGAACGCGGTTTCGGGGGTCAATGAAGTCAAGCTGCGCCATGGTCAAGTCGTGCGTGAAGGGTTGAAGACCTCACTTCCCGAGATGCGCTTGCGGAAGAATTACCGCTCCGCGCGAGCACGCTGGAACGCGCTGTGCAGTTCGCCCGCGATTTTCATCATGGGGCGCGAGCGAGCGAAGCTCTCATACTTTTGGAAACATACTTACAATGTCGCCGAAAGCGGGAGATACGCGGGCACGATAGTGAACCCGGACACCGGCTGCCCAATCTATCTCACCGAGGATGGCGAGCGGTTGATTCGCTCCGACTTCAAGAAAACCAAACTTGCGGAGTGGCTTGGAATCGAGGCGAACGAGGACGAGAGGCCGAACAGAAAAAGACGAAGGCCGCTGTACAGCCCTCTTTGGCAGGCCGACCGATCAAGAATCCGTCGCTTCGCGCCCGCAGACTTTCTCGCCCGTTATATGCCACGTTTCTTCGACTACGCTGTCGCCGACGAAGTGCACGAACTGAAAGGCGGCGACACCGCCCAGGGTAACGCCCTCGCGAGCCTCGCAGCATGTGCCAAGCGCACACTCATCCTGACAGGGACGCTGCTCGGCGGATTTGCAGACGAACTCTTCCATATTCTTTATCGTCTCGATGCTTCGAAGATGGTCTCGATGGGCTTCGAGCACAGATCAGGCGGTCTTCAGTACTTTACCCAGACCTACGGGCTGCTCGAAAAGGTGACGACCATCGAGCCCGCTGACAACAAATGCTCCGAGGCCCGCGTCACTGAGCGCGTTCGTCGGCGGCCGGGCGCGTCGCCGCTTCTCTTCGGCCATTTCCTGATGGATTTTGCGGCGTTTCTCTCGCTCGAAGATATTTCGGATGCACTCCCGTCGTACCGCGAAGAAGTGGTCTCCGTCGAAATGGATCCTGAGCTGAAAGCTGCTTACGAAGACCTGGAGCGGGACGTCAAGCAGGCTTTCCGGGATCATCGCGGCAATCAGTCGGTGTTGAGCACTGGAGTCAACGCCTTGCTTCTCTATCCGGACCGACCCTTCGACCTCGGACCGCTCACCGGCTGGGAATACAATCCTGAAACCGAGCGGCGCGAGCGATTTGTATTCGCCGAGCCGCGCGACCTCAGTCAAGAAATTGTCTATGCCAAGGAGCGCCGATTAGTTGAGGAGATTAAAGCCGAGCTTTCTCACGGAAGAAAGGTCCAGGTGTATGCCGTATACACCCAGAAAAGAGACGTGACCCGCCGCCTGGAATCAATCCTCGCGAAGGAAGGCATCCGAGTGGCGCGGCTGACGGGGGACGTGAAGCCCGAAGCGCGCGAGGCGTGGTACGAGCGACAACTGCGCCAAGGCACGCAAGTAGTAATCGCACATCCCCGTTTGGTCGCCCTCGGATTGGACTTGCTCTCGTTCCCGACGCTGATCTTTTATGAAACCGGCTATTCGATTTTCACACTGCGTCAAGCCAGCCGCCGGTCGTGGCGCATCGGCCAGCACCGGAATGTGGTCGTCAAGTTCCTCGCCTACAAGGACACGGTTCAGGAGACTTGCCTGCGATTGATGGGCCGTAAGCTCCTCGTGTCATTGGCGATGGAGGGGAAATTCTCAGCCGAAGGTCTTCAAGCCGTGGGCGACGAAGATATGTTGATGGCCATGGCGCGCGAGTTGGTGACCGAGAAGGGTGTAGGTGATTCAGCGTCCACGGTTTGGCGCGAGCTTCAAAAACGCCACGAGGAAACATTCGGCAGCCGGCAGGAAGGCGAGCCGGAAATTCCGATGGCAATGGACCCGGTCGTACCATCCGATCCGCCGCCTCTGGCGTCGCAGCCTTTATTTGCATTCGGAATGCCAGTGGCCGATCTTGTCAGAAGAAAGAGTTCGCGCCGTGTCTCCACTTCCGAGAACCAATTGGCATTGTTTGGCCCGTAAGACTCCGGACGTGAGCGTTCGTGCGGACCGCAACGACCCAATTGGACCCATCGAGCAGGCTTCTCCACATCTACGCGCATGAATCAATGGAAAGCTTGTACCTCGACCGGGGTGATGCCGGGGTTGCTGGGGTGGTCTCCGGTTGGGGAGCTATGTTCGGCGGAGACTTGAGATCCCTTCTCGCAAGGCGCCGGCCTATGCAATCCTCGCGCGCGTCATCCACCGTTAAACCCGCAGGCCCCAATGCCTAGTCTATTTTCTTGTCGCTGGATCCATGATGAATTGCAAAAACTCGATTCCTACATTCGTTATCATTTTCCCGCTAGGAAACGCGGCGTCAGGACCACTTGCAGTTGAGAAGCCACGATTTCGCAGGTCGGTCATAATGCATTGCACAAGACCATCACGCCCCTGCAACTCAGGAATCAAAATCCGAATGGCATTCCCAAGGGTTCCAATATTTCCGAGTTCATAGGGCTTCCTCCCGTGCTTTTCAATTAGTTCGTTGTCTCCCCGCCACAAAGCCTTTAGCACCCGTACATGGGAGGGAGTAAACGCTTCTATGGCATTCAAATAAACTTGTTGCAACTCTTCGTCTGGACCGTTACCCACGGCGACATTGAGCAACGCATTTCGAAGCATTGCTCGCTTTTCGTTTTGATGAATCCCAAGAGCAATTCTGGTCGCCTGAATGGTGGCCGAGACGAACTGTTCATTTTTGGCTAGGTCCTCTGGTCTGAATCCTTTAACTTTCGATTCCAGTTGATCTAACCCGTCGGCCAGCTCTTTGAACCATTCATCCCTTCGCCGCGAGACGGCAGGCGCCAGCACCGTGGAGAGCAGTTCATTCAATGATCCTCCCACAATGGGAATGGCTGCTATACCCGCTCGAGCAAGACGTTGCAGTGAATCCGCCTCATCAGATTCTGGGTATCTGTCTGACCGGCTCGCAAACAAGTTGATCGGATTCTCGACCATCTTCAAACTCTCCTCTCGGCCATCTTACTTGATTAGTGTCCCAGAAAATCATCAATTTTCATGGGGGAGCCGCGAACTAATTGACCTGCAAATCCCTTAAGAATGGCGCGAGCACACCCTTCCAGGGAATTGGAGCAAAGGATAAGGCAATGTCATTCACGTTTTCACATAGCGGTGATCATCACCTCGAGGAAGATCGCTATTTCGCCGACACGGCGCAATGCATCGAGTGGT
>JAJYNF010000280.1 GCA_021786455.1 Acidobacteriota bacterium | reverse complement strand
CCCGGGCCCAGGGCCGATCCCAAGGAGTTCGCGCCGGGATGCTACAATCAGCAAGGGCTATGCCAATGAAGTCAATTCGTCTTCCCGTAATCCCTGAGACCAAGGTCGGCCGTTCGTGAAGGCTTTTCCGTTTAATCTTCGTTTGACCCACCATCAGGCGACTGCGGCCCGGTACGCCGGCGCATTGCTTTCAGGGTTTTTACTGGTTTCCGTGTTCCCCCTGCTCCGTTGGACTGGGCTCGTATGGGTCGCGCTGGTTCCGCTGCTTGCCGCTCTGTTGTATGAAACCAGGCCGGCACGGGGCTTTGTCTTGGGTTATCTCACCGGGATGGTCTTTTTCGCCGGAAATTGTTACTGGATTATGAGTGTCATGGAGCGCTATGGGGGGCTCAACACCCTTGTTTCGGGCGGAATACTTATTCTGTTCGCTGGTCTTTTCTCAGTGATTCCTGCCACGTTCGGACTGGCCGTGGTCAGAGTGGCTCGTCAGTCGCGTGCTTTCGGCCTCTGCCTTAGCCCATTTTTGTGGGTTGCCAGCGAATGGGCGCGGACCTATCTCTTCACCGGATTTCCTTGGGACCTCCTCGGCTATGCTGTCCGACCGGAGGGATTGGAGCAACTCGCGGCCTTCACCGGCATTTACGGGCTTTCGTTTCTTGCTGCGGCAACCAGCGCCATTTTCCTCAGCCCATTTGTGCTTCGCCGGCCGAAAGCCGCCGGCCTTCTGGTAGCTTTGTGGGTGTTGGGGCTGGTCGCGGTCAATCGGTTGCTAGAGCCGCCGAAGCCAACGCCGGGAAACTCCGAGGCCATTCTGGTTCAGCCCAATGTGCCTTTGGCGGGGGCGGCCGCCAATCAATGGGCCCCGTGGATCAATCCGCTGCCGCTTGACCATTTGATCCAAGCCAGCATTCAAGCGGCTCGGCAGCTAAAAGCTTCAGCCCCGCCCCTTCTGGTGTGGCCGGAAGACTCGGCGCCATTTTACTACGACCGAGACCCCATCTTTCATGCCGCGCTCAAGCGTCTTGCCGAGGCGTCGGGGACATACGTGATTGCTGGAACCGTCACGTTCAAAGATGGGCGCCTCTCTATGCCTCAGAATTCGGCCGTCATTTTGAGCCCTTCCGGAACCCTGCTGCTGCGCTATGATAAAATACATCTCGTGCCGTTTGGGGAATATGTCCCTTGGTGGGCGTTCCCCGGCAAAACGGGGAAAATTACCGCCCAAGTGGGGAATTTTGTTCCTGGCGCAAGAATCCGAGTGGCGAAAACGGCTGAAGGAACCATAGGGGTCTTCATCTGTTATGAGGCGATCTTCCCGCAACTGGTGACGAAGTTCGTCCGAGCAGGCGCGCAGGTCCTGGTCAATATTTCGGACGACGGTTGGTACGGCAAGTCCTCGGCCGGTGACGAACACTTTTGGATGGCCCGTTTTCGGGCCATTGAGAACCATCGCTTTCTGCTGCGGGATACCAATGATGGCATCACGGCCATCATAGATCCTTACGGGCGCGTCACGCGAAGGCTCCCAAGGCGCCGGTTCGGGATTCTAGAGGGAAGATTTCGATATTTGAACACTGAAACCTTTTACACGAAATACGGGGACGTTTTCGCTGGGCTGGCGACCTTCATTGCCCTGGCGGGCCTGGCAGAGACTGAGATAGCGCGGCGTCGGCGGGAGAAAGCCAAATCTTTAGCGTGAGGTGAAAAGTGATCGAAGAGTTGGCGAGGGAATTCGAGGATTTGAAGCGGCGAGCCCAGGAACTGCGGAGTTTCCTTTGACGCTCCGACACTTCGCCGGCAGCTCAGGGAGATTGAAACGCAAATTTCACGACCCGAATTTTGGCAAGACCCGTCAAGGTCTCAGCAGGTGCTTAGCCAGCGAAAACGCCTGGAGACCTCTCTCGCAAGCGACCAACGATTTGCTCGGAAGATCGAGGATTTGAGTGCTTATTTCGAATTGGCGCGGGAAGGGGAGGACGTCGCCGCTGACTTGCGGAGCGAGCTTGCGAGCCTTCGCCGTGATCTCGATGAGTTAGAAACGGCCTCGCTATTGTCTGGCGAAAACGATCGCCTTAATGCGATCGTCGCCTTGCACCCCGGAGCGGGCGGCACGGAATCCCAGGACTGGGCGGAGATGTTACTGCGGATGTACCGTCGCTGGGCCGAGCGCAGGGCTTTCACGTTCACGCTCAATGATATTCAGCCGGGCGACGAGGCGGGGCTTAAATCCGCCACGTTTACCGTGGCGGGCGAGTTCGCCTACGGCTTGCTCAGCGGCGAGAGCGGAGTCCATCGGCTCGTGCGGATTTCCCCGTTCGACGCCGCGGCCCGACGGCACACGTCCTTTGCCTCGGTCTTCGTGAGCCCGGAGATTGACGAAACCATTCAGATTGAGATTAAACCGGAAGACCTAAAGGTGGAGACATATCGTTCAACCGGCAAGGGAGGGCAGCATGTGAACACCACGGATTCGGCGGTCCGCCTAACGCACATTCCGACTGGCGTCGTGGCTCAGTGCCAGAACGAACGCTCCCAGCACCGGAACCGGGAAATGGCCATGAAGTTCCTTCGCTCGCGCCTGTACGAACTTGAGCTGCGCAAGAGGCGGGAAGCCGCGCAGAAAATTGAAGAGTCGAAGGGTGAAATCGCCTTTGGCAACCAAATCCGTTCCTATGTTCTCCATCCTTACCGCCTCGTCAAGGATCATCGGACCAAGTTGGAAATCGGGGACGCGGACCGGGTGCTCGATGGAGACCTTGACCCATTGATCAAGGCATACTTGATCTCCCGGCGCGCTCCGGTTAGAGCTTGAAAGACGTTGCGCTCGTATGGGTTGGCTTATCCTCCGCGCGATCTCGGTTCCCGATTCCAGCGCGAGAGGATTCCCAGCCACGGGATCAGCAACCGCTGAGGCGATGCATTGATCCAGCAAACTCATTTATCCCGCATGGTTGACGCTCGGCGGCGGCAGATTGAGCAGCAAAAAGCTCAGGCGCCGCTCGCCGCTCTTCGCGCTGCGGCGGAAGCGAGAAAGGAACGCCGTGAGTTTGATGCTGCGCTGGCAAAGCCCGGGCTATCGGTTATCGCGGAACTTAAGCGCGCTTCGCCATCCCGCGGCATGATTCGGAGCGATTACCGGCCGGATGAAATCGCCCGTGGGTATCAATCGGCTGGCGCCGCGGCGATTTCCGTGCTGACGGAAAAGGAATTTTTTGGCGGGACGCTATCCGATTTGGGCATAGCGCGGGAAGCGACAAATTTGCCCGTTCTCCGCAAGGACTTCGTCGTGGATGAATATCAGATTTATGAAAGCGCCGCCGCCGGGGCCGATGCTTTGTTGCTGATTGCGGCAGCACTCGATGCCAAGAAGCTCGAGCGCTTCTTAAGAATTTCGAGAGATCATCGCCTCACAGTCCTGGTGGAGGTCCACACGGAGGCCGAACTCAGCCAGGCGGTTGGTTGCGGCGCCGAAGTGGTCGGCATTAATAATCGGAACCTAGCGACGCTCGAAGTCAACGTGGAAACATCATTCGCGCTGCGAGGAAAAATCCCTCCTGGCTGCCTTGCCGTCAGCGAGAGCGGGATTCAGACGGCTGAGGACTTTTCGCGCCTGGAGAAAGCAGGTTTTGATGCCGTTCTCATTGGCGAACGGTTGATGTCGGCGGAGGACCCGGGAAGGGAATTGGCGCGGCTGCTCCAAACGATGCGCTCCTTAGGGCCAGTGTGAATGGAACACTATGCGCACCCGAATTAAGATTTGCGGGATCACGCGCCTGGAAGATGCGAACCGGGCCGTGGAACTGGGCGCCGATGCGCTGGGATTCAATTTTTATCTTCCTTCTCCGCGCTATATTAGGCCAAGCGCGGCGAGAGAGGTTATCTGTCATCTTCCGCCGCTCGTTGTTGCAGTAGGAGTCTTCGCGGATGAAACCAGGGCGGCCAACATCGTCTCGGTCGCACAAGAGGCCGGAGTGGACGTTCTTCAACTGCATGGCCCGAGATTCTTCCCCGCTGACTCGTTCGGGCAATATACGGTCATTCGCGCTCTGGCCATCGGTGAGGATGGGGAGGAAAGATCCTTGCCGAAAGCTGCCCGCCAGGTTCGGGCGGCGTCCCGGCCGTTCGCCCCTTTCGAGCTCAAGACCTTATTGTCAACGAACGTTCGCGCGCTCCTGCTAGACACGCGCGACCCGGTATTACGCGGGGGAACTGGTAGGCCATTCAACTGGAAAATCGCGCGCGGACTGAGCCGATTGGGTCCGATCATCCTGGCTGGGGGGCTGACGCCGGACAACGTGGCCGATGCTATCAAAGAGGTGCGCCCTTTCGCGGTGGACGTAGCGTCCGGCGTAGAAAGGACGCCGGGGGTTAAAGACCTGGGAAAATTACGAGCTTTTTTTTCAGCAGTCCGAGCGGCCGATGCGAGCACCTAAAGAGGAATCAGTCACCATGAGCGGTTATTCACGCACGGCGACCCCGGGTGCAGAGTTAACAAGATGGCCCGACGCCCGCGGAAGGTTTGCGGAATTTGGCGGGCGCTTTGTCCCCGAAACTCTTATGGGGCCTGTGGAGGAACTCGAGGACGCCTACCGGGAGGTCAGGCAAGACGCGGAGTTCCAAGCTGAATTAAAGCGCTTGCTCAAACATTTTGCCGGCCGCCCGACCCCGCTCTACCACGCCCGCCGCTTGAGTGAACGAATGGGTGGCAGCCAGATTTTTCTGAAGCGCGAAGACTTGCTCCATACTGGAGCGCACAAAATCAACAATTGCCTGGGCCAAGGATTGTTGGCCAAACGCATGGGCAAGGCGCGGGTGATTGCCGAAACGGGCGCCGGACAGCACGGCGTCGCAACGGCCACGGTGGCCGCTTTGCTGGGACTGGAATGTTGCATTTACATGGGCGAAGAAGACATGGCGCGGCAAGCCCCCAACGTGTTTCGCATGCGTCTGCTAGGAGCGCGGGTTATTCCCGTTCATTCCGGTTCGAAGACGCTCAAGGACGCCATCAACGAGGGCATGCGGGACTGGGTGACCAATGTGGCCAACACGCACTATCTGATGGGCTCGGTTTTAGGACCGCATCCTTACCCCATGATGGTGCGAGACTTCCAGCGCGTGATTGGTCAAGAGGCCCGGCAGCAGGCTCAGGAGACTTTTGGCCGCCTGCCGGATTACCTGTTCGCTTGTGTCGGTGGGGGCAGCAACTCGATCGGATTGTTTTACGATTTTCTTGAGGATCGCCAGGTTCGCATGGTCGGGGTTGAAGCGGGAGGACGGTCACTCCACCTCGGCGACCATGCCGCTCGTTTTGCCGGCGGGAAACCGGGGGTACTTCACGGAACCTACACCTACGTCTTGCAGGATCCCGATGGCTTAATTGCCACGACGCATTCGGTTTCAGCCGGGCTGGATTACCCAGCGGTTGGGCCGGAGCACGCGGCGCTCTATCGCGCAGGGAGGGTAGAATACACTCACGTCAGCGACGCGGAGGCGCTGGAAGCGGCCCGCGAGCTTTCTCGCACGGAAGGCATTATCCCTGCACTCGAATCGGCTCACGCGGTCGCCGAGGCCCTGCATCGGGCCCCGACGCTGGGGCGCGAGGTCATTGCGGTGGTGAATCTTTCTGGTCGCGGCGATAAGGATTTAGGAATTTACCAATCGTCCGGCATCTTGTAAGTGAGCCTGGCCGGACGTTAACCGAAGATGGCCGAAAAACCGTTTGGAATCGAAAACACGGGGAGCAGGTTTTCGTCGCGAATCAGCGCTCGCTTTGCCGAGCTCGGCCGGCAGGAGAAAAAGGGGCTGGTTGTTTATTTGATGGCGGGCGATCCTTCGCTTGAAGCGACTGGAATAATTCTTCAGGAGGTGGTTCGGGCGGGCGCAGATTTTATTGAGCTGGGCGTGCCCTTTTCAGACCCCCTGGCCGACGGGCCGGTGATTCAGCGCGCCGCCGAGCGGGCGTTGAGAGCCGGGGCGACTCTCCGGAAGGTGCTTACCTTGCTGCCGAGTTGGCGAGACGGGGTTCAGGCGCCGGTCATTCTCTTCACTTATTACAATCCGATTCTGCAGTATGGGATAGAAGCTTTCGCGCGAGACGCCCGGCAAGCCGGAGCAGACGGCGTTTTGGCTGTGGACCTGACTCCCGAGGAGGCGGATGTGTACCTGAGAGCTCTCCGAGAGCAGCGTCTCGACGCCATCTTCTTAGGTTCGCCGACGTCTTCCGATGAGCGGCTGCGACTTGCGGCTTCCGCCTCATCGGGCTTTTTGTACGTTGTATCCCGGACAGGCGTGACCGGCGAGCGGGAGGAGCTGGCTCAAACTCTGGCCCCGCTGGTGCGCCGCGCCCGTCAAGTGACTTCATTGCCGCTAGCGGTGGGCTTTGGCATTTCCAACCCGCAGCAAGTCCAGGTGGTTCAGAGGCTCGCCGACGCCGCAGTGGTCGGCAGCGCGGTGGTGCACGCCGTCGAAGAGCGATACCCAAGCGGCGGGGCGGGCGAGATCGGTAATTTTGTGCGATGGCTGAAGCAAAATCCGGGGAGCGAGGCGGCATGAGTGATCTCGAAGAGTGGCGGAGACGTATTGACGAGGTTGATCGGCAGTTGGTGGAGTTGTTGAATGAGCGCGCGCGTTGCGCGTTGGAAGTGGGGAGACTGAAAAAGAAACTTGGCTTGGCCGCCTGGCAACCGGATCGAGAAGCGGAAATTCTCCGCAATGTCGTGCACGCCAACTGCGGGCCCCTGGACGATGCCGCGATCCGTCGCCTCTTTGAGCGCATCATTGATGAAGCTCGAGCCTTGGAGCGGCACGTGATGGACGGAGGCGCGTACAAGGGTCAAGGAAAGGAGTAGCCGGACATGGTGGTTGTCATGCAAGAGGGCGCGACCGAAGAGCAAATTCAGGCTGTCATCAGCAAACTGATGAGCATGGGGTTCGATATCCACCGCTCGACGGGCGCTCGGCAGACGGTTCTCGGCGCGGTGGGCGCCAAAATTGATTTTGATACCCGCGACATTGAGCTGCTAAACGGCGTCGCGGAAGTGGTGCGGATTTCTTCACCCTACAAGTTGGTGAGCCGACACTTTCGACCCGAGGGGTCCGTCATTCAGCTTGGGCGGGGAGTACAGGTTGGCGGGGCCGAAGTCGTGGTGATGGCTGGTCCATGCAGCATCGAAAGCTCCGAACAAATTGAAACCATCGCCGATCTGGTTGCCGCGGCGGGGGCAAAGGTGCTCCGCGGCGGGGCCTTTAAGCCGCGCACATCTCCGTACAGTTTTCAGGGGCTCGGGATCAAAGCTCTTGAATGGATGCGCCAGGCCGCCGACCGCCACGGTCTGCTCGTGATTTCGGAGGTCATGGACCAAACACAAATCCCCGTGATCATTGAGCTCGTGGACGTGCTGCAAGTGGGGGCGCGCAACATGCAGAATTACAATCTCCTGAAAGAGCTCGGCAAAGTCTCCAAGCCCGTGTTGCTGAAACGCGGCATCTCCGCCACCATTGAGGAGCTGCTGCTATCCGCCGAGTACATCATGTCAGGAGGAAACTACAACGTCGTGTTGTGTGAGCGGGGAATCCGAACCTTTGAAAATTACACCCGCAACACGCTGGACTTGTCGGCCATTCCGGTGATTCAAAAACTTTCGCACTTGCCGATTGTCGTGGACCCGTCACACGGGACGGGCCGGCGGGACAAAGTCCCGCCCATGGCGCGCGCCGCCATAGCCGCCGGCGCGGACGGCCTGCTGATTGAAGTTCACCATGATCCCGAAAAGGCGCTAAGCGACGGCGCGCAATCGCTTTATCCTGACCAACTCAATCAACTGATGAAGGAGATTCGAATGATTGTCCCAGCAGTGGGAAGAACGCTTGGGGCCAGCCGCCCATCGTCATAAGGAATCTGCTTCCGTGTCTCTCCAATCCCCAAATTTCGAGCGGATTACCCTTGTTGGGCTCGGGCTGATCGGAGGCTCGTGGGCTCTGGCGCTTAAGCGACGCGGGATTCGCGCGGAGCGCGTTGGGAGCGACCGCCCCTCGGTCCTCAAACAAGCAACGGCTTGCGGAGCTATTCACCGAGGCTCATCCAACCTCGCCACGGCTGCGCGGGGCGCCGATTTGGTCATCTTGGCCACGCCCGTGGGCACGATTTTGCATCATTTGGATGTCCTGAAGTCTTGCGTGTCTCCCCACGCCTTGATTACAGACGTGGGTAGCACGAAGTGGCAGATCTGCGAGCGGGCGCGCGCCGCTTTCGAGAATGGGCCGCTCTTTCTCGGCGGACATCCCCTAGCGGGGCGCGAGTGTTCCGGCTTCGCGAATGCCGACGCCAAATTGTTTGATGGAGCGACTTACGTTCTTTCGCCCCATGCTGCCCGCGACTTGCAGGATCCCCGGGTGAAAGCCTTCGAGCGGCTGATTCGCGCCGTGGGCGCTCGGCCGTTTATCATGGATGCCTCGGAGCATGATCGTGCGGCCGCGTTCCTTTCCCATCTTCCCCAACTTGTTGCCACGGCGCTGGCGAGCGCCATCATCGAGGAGACCCTCTCCGACGCGCTACCGCTTCGGCTGGCGGCCTCCGGCTTTCGCGACATGACGCGGCTCGCCGAAAGCCCTTATAGCGTGTGGCGGGACATCTGTCAGACTAATCGTGAAAAGATTGAGGAAGCCGTCGAAAAGCTGATCTCTAAACTGCGGACCCTCAAGCGCCGACTTGCCACGCCCGAGCTCGAGAAAGAATTTGAGCAGGCGCGCAGGCTTCGCCGGAGGCTGGAGAAACTTGGTTCCCGATGAACAAGCTGTTTACCAACGCTGATGCGGCGATTGCGGACATTCCCGACGGCGCGACGATTATGGTGGGCGGGTTTGGACTTTGCGGAATCCCCGAACATTTAATCGCCGCCACGCGGCGCAAAGGCATTCGGGACCTTACCGTCATCAGCAACAATGCGGGAGTGGATGATTTTGGCTTGGGCCTGTGGCTCGAAACCGGGCAGATTCGGAAGGTCGTCGGAACGTATATCGGTGAAAACAAGCGCCTCGAAGGTTTAGCCCTCTCGGGAGGAATCGAGTTGGAGCTTATGCCTCAGGGGACCTTCGCCGAACGGATTCGCGCCGGCGGGGCCGGGATACCGGCGTTTTATACGCCAACGGGCGTTGGGACGGTGGTGGCGGACGGGAAGGAAGTGCGCGAGTTTGACGGGCGGAAGTATTTGCTCGAGCGCGCGCTCACGGCCGAGTTTGCTTTCGTTAAAGCTTGGAAAGGCGACCGCCTGGGCAATCTCATCTATCGGAAAACCGCAAGGAACTTTAATCCGGTGATGGCGGCGGCCGCTAAGATCACCATTGCGGAGGTCGAAGAGGTGGTTGAGGCGGGAAGCTTAAACCCGGAGTGTGTCGTTACGCCGGGCATTTACGTAAAGCGCCTCTTCCAAGGCCCGCCCTACGCCAAACGAATCGAAAAGCGCGCGGTTCGGAAACGGGACTGATGGATAAGCGAGAGATTATCGCTCGTCGCGTGGCGCAGGAATTGCGCGACGGTGATTACGTCAACCTGGGGATCGGCATCCCCACGCTGGTTTCCAACTACATTCCCGCGTCGGTGGAAGTGATTCTGCAATCAGAAAATGGGATGCTCGGCGTCGGCCCTTACCCGGTGGAGGGTGAAGAGGATCCCGACCTGATTAATGCTGGCAAGGAAACGGTGACCGAACTCCCCGGGGCTGCCTACTTTTCAAGCGCGGACTCGTTCGCTATGATTCGCGGGGGACATATTGACTTGACCGTCCTCGGCGCAATGGAAGTGGACGAACAAGGTAACTTGGCGAGTTGGATGATTCCGGGGAAAATAGTCAAGGGCATGGGAGGCAGCATGGATTTGGTGGCGGGAGCGAAGCGGGTGATCGTAGCCATGGAACATACGACGAAAGACGGTCGGCCAAAAATCGTGAGACGCTGCGCGCTTCCGCTGACCGGGGCCAAGGTGGCACACGCCATCGTCACCGATTTGGCTTACCTTGACGTCGCTCCGACTGGCCTCGTTCTGAAAGAGCTCGCCCCAGGCGCGACGGTGGAGGAGATCCGAGAGTTGACCGAGGCTTCCTTGACAGTTGCGCCCCGCGTCAGCTTCTACCGGCTTTGATTGCCCGTGCTCCAGCGGGAGTTCGCAAGGGACTGCCTCGATTCTGACCGCCGGGCTTGTCGCGTCGGTTATGCCCAGCACGAAAACCTCTAGGGTCCGGCCGGAGAGTCGCCGGGCGCGGGTGGGACGATGGAGATTAATTCAATCGTCATTTTAACGTTAACGTCGCCCAAGGAAAAAATCTGGGGCCAGCTTGTGGCATTGAACCCGGCCGGGGTGACGGTGCGCGGGCTCGAACTGGAATCCTTTGACGATT
>JAJYNF010000135.1 GCA_021786455.1 Acidobacteriota bacterium | reverse complement strand
GCCGCCGTGGAACGCGGCATCACCTTCTTCGACACGGCGGAGGCTTACGGTCCATACACGAACGAAGAGTTGGTGGGCGAAGCTCTGGCTCCCTTTCGCGGGCAAGTGGTGATCGCAACAAAGTTCGGCTGGAAAATTGATCCCAAAGCGGAACGCGGGCTCGCGGGACTGGACAGCCGACCCGAGCACATTAAGCAAGTGGCCGAAGGTTCGCTCAAGCGACTCAAGACCGAGGTCATTGATCTGTTTTACCAGCACCGCGTGGACCCAGACGTGCCCATCGAAGACGTGGCCGGCGCGGTGAAGGATCTCATTCAGCAAGGGAAGGTCAGGCACTTCGGACTTTCTGAAGCTTCGGCCAAGACCATCCGGCGCGCCCACGCCGTCCAGCCGGTGACAGCCGTTCAGAGCGAATATTCGCTGTGGTGGAGACGCCCGGAAGAGGAAGTGTTGCCAACGTGCGAAGAACTCGGTATCGGGTTCGTGCCCTACAGCCCACTGGGCAAGGGCTTCCTGACGGGGAAGATTACGGAGGATACCAAATTTGACCAGTCCGATTTCCGCAGTCAGATTCCTCGCTTCAGCCCTGACGCTATGAAAGCCAATCGAGCGCTTGTGGATTTGCTTTCGAGGATCGCGGAACGGAAGCGCGCAACACCCGCTCAGATCGCGCTCGCTTGGCTGCTGGCGCAGAAACCGTGGATCGTTCCGATTCCGGGCACCACCAAGCTGGCGCGCCTGGAAGAGAACATCGGGGCAGTCGCAGTGGAGCTGACGCCGGACGATCTCCGTGAAATCACGACTGCCGCGTCAAGGATCCCGATTCAAGGCGCTCGCTATCCCGAAGCAATCGAGCGGATGAGCAACCGCTAAGCGGCCAAGCCTTCAGGGGTCGCCGCCCGCCGCGCGTTCCGCCCAAGGGTTATGAAACTGCTGTGGCCTTTTTTGTTGACTCCTCGTGCTTCGGCGTCGTAATATCAATACGGCGTCAGATGACCCTTTGGGCTTCTGACGACTACCAATTGGCAAGCATACGCTGCCAGAAGGAAGCGGAAAATGTTGTTTCCCACTAAGATACTTGAAGTCGCCCCCAAGGACAGCGAGCACGTAAAAAGGCTGAACGACCCCGCCGAGGCAGGCTTATTCCATCTCGAGACGTGGCTCCCGTTCACCGCGGCCGCGAAGCTAGAGCGCGGCAATGCCAACGTCAGGCCGGCGTCCGAAAAGAAGAAACCGTTCCGTGACATGATAAACACGGTCGAAAACAACCCCTCGACTTTCCACCGGAAAAATCGGGGGATCATCTACCTCTGCGAGAAGTTTGAGTTTGATAACAAGAATCGGCTGCTTCGAGTGACAGTTCCCGACATTGACCCAAAGGAATTCGAGGATCTCGAAAACGGAGAGCCAAAGTTTGGAATTGCCGACGGTGGCCACACGTTCGAAGTCATTCAACAAACCATAGAGCGTATAAACGAACTTCGCGAGCGGGAGGGGTGGACCGAACCTTTCGTGCGCGTGCACTTTCTGGCCGGCCAAGCGTTCGAAAGCGGAGAGCTTGAGCAGCTTGTTGAGGCGCTGAATACCTCTTCTCAGGTGCAGCAGTTCACCCTCGACGAATACCAAAACAAGTTCGAGGAGCTGAAGGACGCCCTTCAAAGGGGTGGCTTCGACCCCGGTGTAGTTGCGTTTCGTGAGAATGAGGAAAAGGAATGGGACGTGCGCGACATCGTCCAACGACTCGCCTGCTTCTTGAAGGACCGCTGGAAAACGACGCAGCCGGCATCAATGTATCGCTCTAAAGGCAAAGCTCTCGACCTCTATACCAACGATGCCACGCATGATGAGTTCCGGAAGCTTTATGACGTTGCTGCCGACGTGGTCACCCTGCCCGAGTACATCCAGTCCGAATTCAGCAAGGACACTGGCAAGGGGCGGAAGTTCGGGAAAATCCGGGCGGTGAAGACGCTCAAGAAACCTTGGACTCCTGCCGGCACGCAGTACGCCACTGAACACGAAATGGATTTGGCAGCGTCGCTTCCTATCGCCGCTGCCTTCCGGGAGCTTTTAGAGCTGAAAGGAGACCGATATTACTGGAAGGCCGATTACAAGGATGTCTTCAAGATAGCCGCCGACGACCTGTACAAGACGCTGCTCAACAGGGTCAGGACCGCCAAGGCTGTGAATTCTCTGGGAGCGGACACGGAGTACTGGACGCAGTGCGCTAATATCGTCCTCCGCGCCAAGTTTGAAGTCTTGAGCAAATCCAGCGCCTGAAAAAGGGGCAGTCAGCCAGAGGCCATGCTCATCCCTGAGCGTGGCCTTTTTTATCCTCGCGGCTCAGGTGGTGGCAGAGATTTGCGAGAAGACGATGATGACGGTCGTGCGAAATTGAGCCGTTTGTGCCGAGCGGGACGGCTTCGGGCAAGACGGCGAGGAATCCCAGACGGATGATGGAGGCGGCCTTCAGGCCGGTATTCGCAAACTCGGGGTCGCTCGGCGCGATCAGCTCGTCGAAATCGGCGACGCCCTGGTGCACTTGAGTGCTGACGCCGCAGACGAGCCAATCACCAAACGGTGGGAGGCGTCGGAGCAGAACGGCGGGACGATTCTTGATCCGACCGTCGGCTTGCGGAAGTGGGGCGAGGACGATGTCGCCTTCGTTCATTTGCGGAGATCGGCTTGGGTGTAGTCAGGCTCGTTATCGTCGTAAGCCCGCGCCAGTTGTTGGACGGACAGCCGAAACCAGTCGTGCCGTTCGTCGTCTTGGGGAAGCACGACCACGACCAAGCGAGCGTTTTCTGCCAGAGGGTAAGGCTCGTCCAGCTCAATCTTCTTTCCATCGAAGTGGGCGCTCAGGGCTACCGTTTTCATCGTACTCTATCTTACTGTTCTGAAGTTGCCACCGCAAGCCCAGGGTTCAGTGGCCGCGACAGGCGCATCCGTCCGAGATAAATTTGGCTCGAGCCTTAACGCAAAGACAGGAGCTTAATATGGAAATCAAACGAGTCGGCTCACAACCTTGTACTAAAGGACCCTCGGAGTGGTTCACGGGCAGTGTGTGGGTTGATCCGCTTTTTCAAGCACCCGACCCGGCGCTCGTCCAGGGCGCGAGCGTCACCTTCGAGCCGGGCGCGCGAACGGCGTGGCACACGCATCCGCTCGGCCAAATTCTGATTGTTACAGCCGGCTGCGGATGGGCTCAGCGCGAAGGTGGGCCCATCGAGGAAATTCGACCGGGTGATGTGGTCTGGATCTCCCCGGGCGAGAAGCATTGGCACGGCGCGGCGCCGACCACGGCCATGACGCACATTGCCATTCAGGAAAAGAAGGGCGGCAAAGTGGCCGATTGGATGGAACAGGTCACCGACGAGCAATACCGCAAGTAAGTCCGGCGACGATCATTACAGAATCAAAGGAGCGAGCCAGCGCCTCGCGTCCACGTCCAACCCTGGCAGGGGAGCCCGAACGGCAGAAAACACAACGGGTGGATTCCCCCTCGTTCCAGAGTAACCTTGATTGCCCGATGGTGGCCTAGCGTCGCTGCCCCTGGCCCCGTCTTCTCGGAGTAATCCGGATGGATCCGCTTGACGCCGGACCAGGACCGGACCGTCCGAGACCCCGAAGACTTTCACGCTACCCCAGAATGAAGATTGCGGCCCGCGATATCGTCATTCCGTGGAGTCCGTAACTGTTATTACGACCATTTCCGGAGGGTCATTACGATGATTTTGCCAATCACCATGCCCGGGAATCCATAGCGGTCGGCTGGAATCGCATGTAAACTGCCGCAGACCCGACACCCATGTTTGTGGGCATTCCGCCGGGGCCCGTCGGCGCTGAAAGCGGCACGCTGTTCCGTAAGGGCTGTGGGGATGCTATTGCCCTACCTCGGACTGGGCGCTTTGGGAAGCCACAGCCCGACGGCCGCTAGTTGCCAATAGCCGCGCCGAGTGGCGTACCGGCGTTGTGGTTGGGATAGGGCGGGCGCGGAACGATGTGGAACGGATGACCCTTCAGCTCGCGCAGGGCAATGGCGACAGCCGTCAGGAGTTGCGGATCCTTTCCTTCCCGCCAGAGCTTGGGATTCTCTGTCACGCGAACGTCGGGGGTGACGCCATGATTCTCCACATCCCATTTCCCATTGGGAAAATAAATGGCAGCTTCGGGGGCGGTGACCGAACTACCATCCATCAGGACCGGATAGCGGCCAATTCCCACCAAGCCGCCCCAGGTGCGCGTGCCCACCAGCGTCCCGACATGCTCCTGTTTGAAGGTGTAGGGAAGATAATCCCCGCCGGAGCCCGCAAAGTGATTGGCAATCATCACCTTCGGTCCGAAGATAGCGGCGGGGGTCACCTGAATATGGCCGTGGCGCGACGACCAGAAACTCAGCAAGGGCTGCTGCAATTCGTTGATGACGTAGTTGGCGAGAAGGCCGCCGTGGTTGAATCGCTCGTCCACAATCACTCCTTGCTTGCCAATTTGGGAGAAGAAATAGCGGTTGAAATAAGTCCAGCCGCCGTTGAACGTGTCGGGCAGATAGATGTAGGCAAGCTGGCCGTGGCTGAGTTTCTCCACCTCCATGCGGTTGTGATGCACCCAATCTCGCTTGCGCAGCGCCAGCTCACTCGCCACCGGCACGACCGTGACTTGGCGAGAAGACGTTCCATCAGGATTTGGGCCCACCGTCAAGATCACCTGCTTGCCGGCGGTGTTTTGAAAGAAGGAGTAAATGTTATCGGTGCCGTAAAGCGGTCGGCCATTCACTTCCAGTAGGTAGTCGCCTACCTTCACATTCACCCCGGGCTGCGTCAGCGGAGCGTGCAGGTTAGGATTCCAGTTTTCGCCGCTGTAAATACGCGAGAATCGGTATCGGTTGTGGTCTATCGTGTAGTCAGCGCCGAGAAGTCCGACGGGTATGGGCTTGGGCGCGGCATACGGCGACCCCGAGAGAAACATGTGGGATACGCTCAGGTTCCCCAGCATGTCGTGGAAGAGATAATTCAAATCCGAACGGCTTTCCACGCCGGGAAGGAAGTGTGCGTAGTATTTCTCCGCCGCGGGAATGCTCAAGCCGTTCATTTGGGGAGAATAGAAGAAGTCTCGTTCAATCCGCCAAACCTCGTAATACATCTGTCGCCACTCACGCCGCGGATTCACATAGACCTGAAGCGCAGCAGTGCGAAGCGCCCCTTTCGCCGGCGGAACCTTGGCAACGGCCGGCACAATTCTCCAGACTGAATGCTGCTCGATCAACATCTTCTTGCCGTCGGCGGACAGCACGAACTTCTGAAGGCCAGCCAACACCAGCACCGCCTTCCGCTTTTTCATGGAAAAACGATAGAGCGCAAGGCCCGGATGGGCAGGGCGGCTTTCCGCGACCACCGGGCCGGCCGTCAGCCACACCACGCCCGGAGCCGAAACCTCCAAATCTTGATAGGAGCGCGGTGGCACTGGTAGGGCAAGGATTCGCTGGCTTAATCCTTGGAAATCAATGACGACTTTGGCCGGCTTCGCGGGAGCAGGTTTTTTCTTGTTTTTAGAATTCCCTCCCGTGCTTGTGGTCTTTTCCTCCCCAGGTCGGGGGGCGAGAGGTGAGGGAATGTTATTTCGCAGCACGGCGACGTAAGGGCTGTACACGGTGGGGTAATTGATGGCCGACAGCTCGCCCACGACGCCGCCCGTATTCGGATTTGTGCTGGTCAAAAAGTATAGATATTTCCCGTTCGGATCAAAGCGGGAGAGTTTCGCGTTGCTCATCCCGTCGGTTATTTGCGTGGATTTGCCCGAGGCCATGGAGTACACAAAAATAGCCTCCAGATAGTTTGGAAGATTGCTGGTATAAGTGAGCCATCGGCCATCCGCCGACCAGGCGGCGTAAAAATGACTAAACCCTTCGTCGTAGTAGCGGGTGGCGACGAGTCTCATTCTGCCGGTTTTAACGTTGATGATCCATAGGTGCTGGGCAATGTCACTGAAGGCGAGGTGGTGGCTGTGTGGCGACCAAACTGGATCATAGAAATAGGTAGGGTGAGGCCCCAAAGGAAACTTGCGGATCGAGCCAATGCCATTTTGCGGGCTGATATAGAGTTGGTACTCCCCGGAGGCATCCGAAAAATAAGCGATCCATTTGCCGTCGCGCGACCATGCCGGATAACGTTCGCAAGCCCCCGTGGTGTGGGTAATATCCTGCGCGTTGCCGTGCTTCGTGGGAACCGTCAGGATGTCGCAGTGGGCTTGGAAGACCGCCCGCACCCCGTGCGGCGAAATGGCTGGGTTTCTCAACTGTTTGGCAACGTTATCCCAATGGGGGTAGGCGGCGGGAAAATCAGCGTGCAAAACGACAGGAACCCGGCGAATCCGGCCCGATTTTACGTCGAAGAGAAACAGCTTCCCCATCTCCGTGTAAACAATCGCGGGATGCGAACTGCTGAGAGCGCCGGCGGTAGCGGAGAGAATGTCGTGTCCGTCATCCGGTGAGACTGCCAGAACCGCTTTCGAGGCCGAGTTGTACCGATAGAGTCGAAAATGCCCGCCCGATCGGTCAGAGAGAAAATAGATGTTCTTGCCGATCCACATGGGGTCCATATTGTTGCTTGAATCGCGGGGCAAGGTTGTAACGCTTGAATCGCTCAGGAGAGCAATGCGGACGCGCGACTCCATTCCGCCACGGTAGTGCTTCCAGGCTTCGAACTGTGTGTGGTTGCGGAAAGGAACGTAGGCCAGGCGTAATCCATCAGGAGAATAGGAGCCTTGCGTGGCCCAAGGCAGCGGCAGCGGCTTCGGAAAGCCGCCGGTAATGGGGACAGTAAAAAGGCGGCTATAAAGCGGGTCAATGCTGTACCGAGTCGAACGAAACAGTATCTTTTTGCCGCCATCCGTCCAGCCGACCGTGATGTTCAGGCCAGGATACCAAGTTAATCTCTTCGCCATGCCGCCCTCGGACGGCATCACGTACACGTCCGCTCCAAGATTGCCCTGGTCGTTGCGCGTAAAAGCCAAAAGCCCACCGTTGGGGGAAAAGATCGGCTCGCTGTCCCCGCGCGTGCCGGGCGTCAGCCTCTGTGCTACGCCCCCGGCTCGCTTTACGGACCACAAGCTCCCGGCATACGCAAAGACAATCTCATTCTTGTTGACGGTCGGATGCTCGAAAAGGATCGGCTGAGCCTGCGCACGACCCATCGTTGAAACCAGCACGATAAACGCGGATAAAACCAGCCAGCGAAGCAGAGCTCTTTGCATCAATCCCCCTCCGTATCTTGTCGGCGGTCATCCTATCACACACCAAGGAATGGCGGTTCAAATTGTTAGCTTGCGCGGCCATGACCCACATCGCCATTCAGGATACAAAAGACGGAAAGGTTGAGGGCGGCATGGAGCAGATGACCGACGAGCAATACCCCACCTAAATCCGGCAGCAGTCGCTTTGAGCATTTCCAATAAATGATGGAGCTTGCCAATCGCGGGGTCCTGTGGCAGAGTGTGTTCGTGCGAGCCATTGCAATTCCGATCCTTAAGCGCGCCCTTGAACGTACCGAGGGCGGGCGGAGCACGCGGGAAATCGCTCCGCTTCCCGGCCTTTGCGTGGCGGCACGTTGCGCGCGCCAGCCGTCTCGCGGGCGCGGGACACTGGGTTCCGGGCGTGACAATCAGCTTGCCGGCTCTACCGCTCAGGCGGTGAAGTGTTTAGCCTCGCGAGCCGGGGGACGCGACGGAGGAGAGTCGGATCCGATTCATGCTCCGAATGGCAAACCCATTTTTTCGATGAGCTTCAGACCCAATTTTGCACGTTACACATCTCAAGGCGGCATGGAGCAGGAGCCGCGTCGCCTTGAGAGCAAATATAACAACCGTCGCCCCGGCGCATACGCCGATCCCGAACGCCAAAGCCGAGGTTACTTATGAGCTTGCACTTTACAAAAGGCGCACTCATCTTTCTGGCAGGGTTTGCCTTTTCTACGCTGGCCCTTGCGGCGGCATCCAAGCCGAATGGAAAAGCGATTTTCCGGGAACAATGTGTCATGTGCCACGGCATGAATGGCAAAGGATACGCGGCAATCCACACGCCCGATTTCACGGATCCCAAATGGCAGGCCGCTCACCCTGAAGCGGAACGCCTGAAAGCGCTTGAGAACGGCGTCAAAGGGACAGCGATGCTCTCCTTCAAAGGCAAGCTCACTCCGGCGGAGATGCATGCCGTGCTCGACTACATTTGTTCGCTCGGAAGCAAGACCAAGGGCAACCAGAGTTCCGCAAAGAAAAAATAGTTGTCTAAAAGCAGCGTAACCGTTGAGGCTCGGGCCGGAACGCAGGCCAGGGCAAATCACCTCAATTACCGAGGAGGTCGCGGAACGGATCGCGTGCGGATAGGGATTATCGGTTCAGCCTTCTCATCCAACATTCACGCAGAGGCTCTGCGCGAGGTTGCCGAGGCCGAGATCGTCGCGGTGTGCTCGCCCAACCCGTCCCACGTAGAAACCTTCGCTCGACGGTGGGGGATTCCACGAACCTTTACCGATTACCGAAAACTCCTCGAATCGAGTGATGTGGATGCCGTCGTTGTAGGCATTCCCAATGATCTTCACCGTGCGGTCGTGGTGGCCGCTGCCGAAGCAGGCAAGGATATTATCATTGAAAAGCCTCTCGCTCACACCCTCGAGGACGCCGACGCCATGGTGGCCGCAGCGAAAGAGTACAGGGTCAAGTTGATGTATGCGGAGACTATTGTCTTTTCGCCGAAATACGTTCGCGCCAAAACCCTGACGGGGGAGGGTGCTATCGGCCATCTGTACATGGTGAAACAAGGGGAAAAGCACTCGGGCCCCCATTCGGATTGGTTTTACGACGTCCACCGCTCCGGCGGTGGCGCGCTCATGGACATGGGATGCCATGGCATCGAGTGGGCGCGCTGGATGTTCGCCAAACCCAAGCCGAAGAGCGTGTATGCCCACTGCCAGCGGGTTTTACACACCGAACGCACTCAAGGCGAGGACAACTCCGTTGTCCTGCTCGAGTTTGAAGCCGGAGGCATCGCCATCATCGAGGACAGTTGGGCCAAGCACGGCGGCATGGACGATCGCATTGAGCTTTACGGCACAGAAGGCGTTGTGCTCTGCGACTTGCTCCACGGCAGTTCCATGGAAACTTACAGCGCTAAAGGTTACGGCTACGCCGTGGAGAAGGCCGGAGAAACCAAGGGATGGACCTTCACGGTTTTCGAGGAGGCTCACCTTTACGGCTTTCCGCATGAGATGCGCCACTTCATCCGCTGCATCCTCCACAAAGAAACGCCCATCGAAACCGGCGAGGACGGCCGAGCCACGCTGGAGATCATCTACGCCGCGTATGAATCCGCCGCCACCGGCCGCAAGGTTACTTGGCCATACCATCCCAATCGCCCGGACCAAATCCCCATCAACCCTTGGCTTAAGGCGCGGTGAAGCTTCTGCGGCCAGCATGAAACTCACTTTAGCAACCCGCGCAGAAGCACAATAAGGGTCCCCTGCGAATGCTCTTGGGAATTCAATTGGTTCGCTTCGCCCTCATCGCGGCTGGCACCCCCCGCGCGGCAAATCCGTCGGGTTGCTCAGGCTGTCGGGAGGTAGATATCATGCGGAGTCAAACGGCGTGGGAAGCGGCTTCGCAAAACTCAGTCGCGCTGGACAGGAAGATTTTACCTTGGCATACTGAAACAGCAATACGGACGGGACCCGCATGGAAGGCCTTACGACCGCGAACCTCGGGCGGTTTTACACCGGCCTTCTGGCCGTTGGTTAATCGGGCCCTTCGGGGCGTGGCGCAGCCTGGTAGCGCGCTTGCCTTGGGCGCAAGAGGTCCGCGGTTCGAATCCGCGCGCCCCGACCATCTTTCAATAACTTAGGGAGCATCCCTGCTCCCTAATTCCTTCAAAGACGGAAGAAGCGGCATTCCGACTCCCTCGACGCCGTTGTAGGTGAGGAAGGTGTGACGCGTGGAGTGCCAGCTGAAGTGCGGCAACCTGAGTCGCTCAATCGTTGGCTGGACGTACCTCCGAAAAAGTGTACGGTCGTTGTGACGGTTCCCCTTGCGCGTCGGGAAGAACCACTCCGCCTGCACCTTCCGGCCAGCTAAATACCCACGGATCAGGCGGCCAATCGGTGAAGATAGTGGGAAGCGCCTTTCACCTCCGGGAGTTTTGGTGGGACCGATTTCGCTTCCGGGAACAGACCGGCGAACGTAGAGGACGCCGTGATTGAAGTCTTCATCCTCTTGTGGGATTTTCGTCGAGCCAACCCCAAGCGAGAGATCATATCGCGCGATCAGGCGTCGGAAGTTGCTGAGCCAGGCGATGCTGCGTTCGATAATCCAGCGATTCCTGTAACGGCGCAGCACGCGCCCGTCTTGCGGCGGCGTTCGACAGCGGTTCGAGCGGTGAGGCGCGATCAACACGATGCCGCGCCGCCAGCAAGTGGACGGCGTGGGGAACTCCTCGGTCAGATCCTGCCAGCGTGCCCCGCTGCGCAGAACCCACAGGA
>JAJYNF010000047.1 GCA_021786455.1 Acidobacteriota bacterium | reverse complement strand
GGTGGATCAACTGGTTTCAATGGAGAACGTCACGCGCCGAGTTGAAGCAGCCGTCAAGCCGGGCATGACGGACGTAGAGGCGTTGAAAGCTCGGCGCGCCGAAATCGCTCGAATCGAGCGGGAAAGCCTAAAAGCCACCGGGCTGCGGTCGGACGTGGTCACTCTTTACGATGGCGGAGAATATTGGCTTTATCGGTACAAGAAATATACGGATATCCGTCTGGTGTTTGATCCCGGCCAGCAGATCGCTTTCTTTGGGGGCGGGCTGGATAATTTCACCTACCCCCGCTACGACTTAGACTTTGCGCTTTTCCGGCTTTATGAGCATGGCAAACCGGTGAACAGCAGCGCGAACTACTTCCGCTGGAGCCGAAAGGGCGCCCAGCCGGGCGAGCTCGTATTTGTTTCGGGAAACCCCGGCCGGACCGACCGCGATGATACGGTAGCGCAACTCAAACTGCTAAGGGACAAGGTTCTTCCGCTCGACCTCGCGACCTTGAAGAGCCATCGCGCCGCGCTCGAACACTATTCGTCGGAAGGTCCCGAACAAGCTCGGGAAGCGAGCGAAATCATCTTCTTCATTGATAATTCCATCAAAGCCATTACGGGCATGGAAAAGGGGTTGAAAGATCGCCGGCTGATGGCGATCAAGAAACGCCAGCAAGCCGCGTTTCAGGCCCGCGTGGCCGCCAATCCCGTCTGGAAAAAGGATTACGGCGATGCCTGGAATCAGATTGCTGAAGCCGAAAAGGTTTACGCTGCCCACTTGAAGCAGATTCGATCCCGGTCGCTGGGATTCGCTCCTCTTGCCGAACAAGCCCTGGATATCGTCTTGTATGTCCAGCAAATCCAAAAGCCGGACGCGGATCGCTTGGCGGGATTTCACGATGCGCAACTCCCTTCGTTGCGGTTCAGGCTTCTGTCGCCCGCGCCGGTTTATCCAAAGATGGAGGAAGCCCTGCTGGCCGACACCCTTGAGGAGTCGCTTGCTGAATTGGGCCCCAACGATCCCTATGTGCGCGCCGCACTTCAAGGTCAAACCCCGGAAGCCGCCGCGCACCAGGCTATTGAAGGCACCCAAATGGCCAGCGTGGCTTTTCGGAAGTCGCTGTTAACCGGAGGCGAAGCGGCCGTGAATGCCTCTCAGGATCCGCTCATCGTTTTTGTCCGTCCGCTCGTTCCATATTTCTTGCAGGAACAAAAGTGGTACGACGATCATGTGGCCAGCGTGGTGACGGCGGCCGAACAGAAACTCGGACAGGCGCGATTTGCCGTCTATGGAAAAAGCGTTTACCCGGACGCTACATTTACGCTTCGACTCGCCTACGGGACGGTTAAGGGCTACCCGATGAATGGCACGGTGGCTCCTCCATTTACCACTTTCTACGGCCTTTACGACCGAGCGTACAGTTTTGGGCTCAAGCCTCCCTTCAATTTGCCGGAGCGATTTCTGCAAGCTAAAAACCAGTTGAAACTCTCGACCCCGTTCGATTTCGTCAACACCTGCGACATCATTGGCGGAAACTCCGGTTCGCCGGTCATTAATCGCCAAGGCAAGATTGTCGGACTCATCTTTGACGGGGACATCCAGAGCTTGCCTGGAGACTTCATTTACGACGAGAAGCAGAACCGCGCCGTGGCTGTGGATACAACCGCCATCATTGAAGCTCTGCGCAAAGTCTATCACGCGGGCGCGCTCGCCGACGAGCTGGAAGGGAAAGCTGCGGCTTCCACCCATTAACCTCAATAGCCCGAGGCCAGTGGACGTCCGGTGACGGTTGGCCCGCATAATGTTCGTCGGGAGTAGAGGCTTGCGCGGTGTCCGAAGATTCCTTCGGGAAGTCTTGGGACGCTTGCAAGGCTAACCATCGTTTGAGATCTGTCCTTTCGTTGTGGTGTCGTCGTTTTAACCCTATAATCAACCTTGACTTGGAAAGAGGCGTTTCATCCCTTTCGGCTTCGCATGTATCTGCTCTATAGCTTTCTTTTCAGCGTCGGGGCGCTCTTCGCTGCGCCATATTATCTTTGGCGCCACCGGGGTGAGTTCGAGGATAGGGCCTGGCGCGAGCGGCTGGGTTTTTTGCGATTGAATGGGCGTTCGCTGCCTGCCGGGGGCATCTGGATTCATGCCGTCTCTGTCGGGGAGGCCCTAAGCGCTGTTCCTTTGGTGCAGCGGTTGTCATGTACGTATCCCGGCCGCCCAATCCTCATGAGTCATGTCACTCCCGCGGGGCGGAAAGTCGGCGAGCAACGCCTGCCGCGCGTAGCGGCGCGGTTCTACATGCCACTCGATTGGGCCAGAGCGACTCGCCGAACCTTGCGGCTGGTCCAGCCTTCAGTGTTGATTATTATCGAAACTGAGATTTGGCCTAATTTGTTGCGAGTGGCCCAGGAAAACGGATGCCGAGTGGCCATCGTCAACGCCCGCGTTTCAGACCGCTCGTTCCCGCGCTATCTCAGCATCCGGCCGTTCATGAAGCGAGTATTGAGCAGCGTAGGCTGCTTCTGCGCTCAGTCGGAGACCGACGCCGAACGCCTGCGCCAACTCGGAGCTCCGCCGGAAAGGATCGTCGTGACCGGCAATCTAAAGTTTGACGTACCTCCTCCCGCCGCGAGCCCCTGGGCGAATCAACTGAAGGATGCGCTCGTCCGGTTGGGCCGGAGACCCGTGTGGGTGGCGGCGAGTACCATGCCGGGAGAGGAAGACTTCCTGCTCGACGCGGCGCGAAAGATTCGCGAGCGTTACCCGCGTAGCTTGTGGATTCTTGCGCCGCGCCACCCCTCCCGCTTCGAGCAGGTTGCGAAACTGCTGGCAGGTTCAGGAATTAAATCGGCGCGGCGGACCCTGCTTGGCCCCGGGACGGATGAAGTGGCGCGCCAGATCGAATCAGCAGACACCTTGCTGTTGGACACGATAGGAGAACTGCCGGGATGCTTGAACCTGGCCGATGTAGTCCTGATGGGAGGGACCATCCTGCCGACCGGCGGACACAATCTGATCGAGCCGGCGTTTGCCGGCAAAGCGATTCTTCTGGGACCACACATGGAAAACTTCCGTGACGTGGCGACACGCTTTTTGGAGGCGCGGGCGGCACTTCAGGTTTCAAAGGCGGAGGCCGTCGAACCTGCTTTGCTGCATTTGCTTGAGCATCCGGAAGAGCGGCTGGAGCTGGGAAAACGAGCGCGGGGCGTCCTGGAGACGCAACGCGGCGCCGCGGACCGGACTCTCGCCCAACTTAAGACGTGGCTGGAGCCGCCACCCAACGCGCGCGGAACGGCTGGGTCGAGGGGTTAGTATGAACCGATGGCTGAGGCCCCTCGCGCCCGAATTCGGTTGCGCTGTAAAGCTGCGCGAGCGGCTTTACCGTCGGGGCTGGATCACGACACGGCGACTCCAACGGCCGGTGATCAGCGTCGGAAACCTGAGCGTCGGAGGAACCGGAAAAACCCCAATCGTCATCCTGATCGCGGAAATTCTGCTGAAAAACGGCCTTCGGCCATCCATCCTGACGCGCGGGTATCGCCGTCAAAGCAGAGGTGCGATGGTTATTGAGCCTGGAGATGATCGTCAAGTGGATGCGCGTCAGTTCGGCGACGAGGGCGCTTTGATGGGCCGAAAACTGCCGAGGGTTCCGATTTTGATCTCTGCCAACCGATTTCATTCAGGAATCCAGGCGGAAGAACGGTTTGGAGTCAACGTGCACATCCTCGACGACGGCTTTCAGCATTGGGCTCTGGCGCGGGACGTGGATCTGGTCGTGATAGATTCCACTCAACTTCCCTCCAAGGATGCGCTGCTCCCCGCGGGGCGGCTTCGCGAGCCTATTTCTGCGCTGCGGCGCGCCAGCGGCATCATTCTCACTCGCACCGAACTGGCCGATCCGCGGCCCGCCGAGCAGCTAGCTCACGAAGCTAATCCGTCCTCGCCGCTTTTCCACAGCACAACCGAGCTCACCCAGCTCATTGAGGCTGCCAGCGGCAAATCGCATCACCCTTCCTTCTTTAATCGCAAGACCGTCTTTGCTTTTTGCGGACTCGGCAACGCCGGAAGCTTTTTCGCAAGCCTTCGCCGCTGGAATTTCAGTCTAGCCGGTGAAAAGGCGTTTCCAGACCATCATGTCTATTCGCGTTTCGACATTTCGGAAATCGGCCGCGTGGCCGCGGGGTCGGGAGCTGAAGCCTGCGTAACGACCGAGAAAGATTTTATGAACCTTCCCCCCGCAGCCGGCGACCAAAGCCCTTTGCCCATTTTCTATTGCACGATCCGGGCGCAAATCCGCGAGGAAACTGAATTCGAAGAGATGTTGCTCATGGCGGCGCGGTACGGCAAGGAGCAGAACCTATGACCGTTCGGCCGGACGAATTTCCGCCACCTCGGAAAATTCTGGTGAGGGCAACCAATTGGGTCGGAGACGCGATCCTTTCATTGCCAGCCCTGCGAGCCATGCGCCAACGGTTTCCCGCCGCCGAAATTGTTCTGCTTGCCAAACCGTATGTTAGCGACCTCTATCAACAGGAGGCGGTTGCCAATCGTGGGATCATTTATAACCCGAAGAAAGAACATCGCGGTCCGGGCGGGTTTTGCAAACTGATTGCGGAACTACGTCGAGAACAATTCGATACGGCCGTACTGCTCCAAAATGCATTCCATGCCGCATGGATAGCCTATCTGGCGCGCATTCCGGCCCGGATTGGTTACGCCACCGAGGGCCGCGCCCCATTGCTGACCCACCCGGTTGAGGTTCCTCCTCCCGTCCACTACGGACATCAATCTTATTACTACATGCAGTTGCTTTACCGCGCCGGCCTCGCGGAAAGGCCGACTCCCATCGAGCGGATCCGGCTGGCGATTCAGCCGGCTGAAAAGAACTGGGCTGTGAAGTACATTAAGAACACCGGCCTTGCCGGACCGAGATTTTTAATCGGCGTCAGCCCAGGGGCGGCCTACGGACCCGCCAAGCGGTGGCTCGCGGATCGGTTCGCCCAGTTAGCCGATCGCTTGATAGAAGCACTTCATGCCGATGTGTTAATCTTTGGGTCGAAGGCAGAACGTCCTCTCGCCGAGACGATGGCCCAGGCGATGCGTCATATGCCTGTCATCCTGGCCGGAGAAACGTCGCTACGCCAGTGGATGGCCTTGCTTTCGCAGTGCCGGGTGGTCATCACCAATGATTCCGGAGCCATGCACGTTGCCGCGGGAGTCGGTGTTCCGGTGGTGGCTATTTTCGGCTCGACCGACCTTTCGGCGACCGGGCCGATCAGCCCTCGCGCCCGCGTCGTCCAGCACGCGGTAGATTGCAGCCCTTGCGGCTACCATATCTGCCCGATTGATTTTCGATGCATGAACGGGGTTGCCGTAGAGGACGTGTATCGGGTCGCCCTCACCTTGGTGAAAGAGTGCCGCGTCACGCATGAACCGAGGTTCGAGGATTAAGCACCCACGGTATCCCTCGGCCACGGCGGGGACTTCACGCTTCGGCGGGTCCTCAATGAATATCACGGCTCAAGATCGCGCTCAATTGCTTCAACTCATCGAACGGCTCCATCGCCAACGCGTTGTGATGCTGGGCGACTTGGTCGCCGATGAGTTCGTCTATGGTGAAATCGCGCGGGTGTCACGAGAGGCTCCGGTTCTAATCCTCAAGCAGCGTGAGCGCCGGATTGTTCCGGGCGGGGGAGGAAATGCGGCCAACAACCTTGCGGCTTTGGGCTTGAAAGCCATTCCTGTCGGCCTGGTCGGAGATGACGACGAAGGCGAAGCTCTGCTGCGATACTTCCGCGAAAGAGATATTCCGACGGACCGAATTCTTCGCCTACGCGGCCATCAGACTCCCACCAAGTCGCGCATTTTGGGCGGCCTGGCCCATTGGCCCAGGCAGCAAATTGTCCGAGTGGATCGGGAGCCAGCCGTATGGCCCGCCGGGGCGGTTCAGCAAAAGATGGTTCGCCTAGCGGGGAGCGCGCTCAACTCGGCAACCGGCGCGGTGATTTCGGATTACGGTTACGGAACCACGAGCGCCGAGGGAGTCGCCTCCTTGCGCCGCAAGCTGCGGAATCGTCCGTTCCCTTTGGCGGTGGACTCACGCTTTTCTCTCGGCTTATATCGGGGCGTGACGGCGGCGACTCCCAATGAGCCGGAAATTGAAGCGATGACGCGCCAACACATCGGAAATGACCTTTCTTTGCTTGAGCGGCTGGGAAGAAAGATTCTCCGCCGTCAGCACTTTCAGGCGTTGCTCGTCACGCGCGGGCGAGATGGTATGATTTTATTCGAGCGTGGACGGCGAGCCCGCGTCCTACCTATCTTCGGCTCCGACCAAGCGATGGACGTGACCGGCGCCGGGGACACGGTGATTGCTGCGTTTACAGCCGCGCTTGCTGCCGGCAGTGATTTCCTTCACGCAGCCATGCTCGCCAACTGCGCGGCCGGACTGGCCGTGATGAAGCGCGGCACCGCGACCGTAACCGCGATGGAATTGAGAGAGGCGGTGAAGAACGGGTGAGGCAAAAGATTATTCCGCGGCCCGAAGCTCGCCGCTTGGGCGAGCGTTTGCGAGGCCAAGGCCAGCGTATCGTTTTTGCCAATGGTTGCTTCGATCTTCTTCACGTCGGACACGTTCGATATCTCGAGGCCGCGCGCCGGCAAGGTGATGTGCTGGTCGTCGGCATCAATGGGGATGAATCGGTGCGTGTTCTCAAGGGCAAAGGGCGCCCCCTGCTGCCCGCCGTGGCCCGCGCCGAGCTGGTGGCGGCCCTCCGCGCCGTCCATTACGTCATTATCTTCGATGAACTTACCGCGGAGAAGCTCCTGCACGAATTGCGCCCTCATGTGCACTGTAAAGGGACCGACTATTCAGCGGAGAGCGTGCCGGAGCGCGAAGCCGTCAAGGGCTGGGGCGGAGAAGTGATGATTGTTGGCGATCCGAAATCGCATTCCACCCGCGACTTGATTGCCCGCATAGCAGCCGCGGGGAATGCTCAGCCGACCCCGGAAGCCTCCGTCGAAATCCCTGATGAGCCATCGCCCGGCCTAGGAAAGCGACCGTGACCTTGCAGCGCGTCCTGGTGATCCGGTTAAGCTCGATCGGCGATATTGTGCACACGCTACCGGCTGTCGCGGCGCTGGGGCGGACGTTCCCGGAAGCCGAAATCCATTGGGCGATCGAGCGGCGTTACGCGGAGCTTTTGGAGGGTAATCCTTACATCCGGAGGCGCGTCGAGCTGGATACGCGAGGAATGCGGATGGGGCTAGAGTATGGAAAAGCCGCGCTCAGTTTGGCGCGACTGACCCGGCAAAGCCGTGAATTCGATTATGACGCCGTCGTGGATTTTCAGGGGCTGATCAAAACGGCTCTGCTGGCTCGCCTCACTCGCTCGCCGGTTCGATTGGGTTTTGCCAAGGGATGGCTGCGCGAGCCAGCGGCTGCGCTCTTCTATACCGACTGCGTGGCACCCAACGGTCGGCGTCACGTGGTGGACCTTAACTTGGCGCTGGCGGAGAGGCTTGGCGCCGGAACTACCCCACGGGAATTTCCACTGCCCGCTGATGAGGAAGCCGAAAAGCACATTGAGGGTCGCCTTCAAGGGCTCGAAGGACGCGAGTTCGTGATCCTTCATCCCGGCGCGGGATGGAAGGCCAAACGTTGGCCGCCGGAATCCTATGCCGATTTGATTCGGCGGCTGGAAGCAGAATTTCCATTTGAGGTTTTGCTGACGGGGTCCCCGGCGGAACAGCCCTTGATTCAAGAAATCCTAGCGCGCGCTGCAGGGACGCGGGCCGACTACTTCCCTTGCACGCTTCGGCCGTTCATTGCCTTGGCGCGTCGCGCCCGATTGTTTGTGGGAGGCGATACAGGCCCGATGCATCTGGCAGGCGCCGTCGGAACTCCCGTCGTGGCCATATTCGACGCTTCTGACCCATTGAACACGGTTGAGCGCAATGGCCCCTTTAATCCGGACGACATTACCATCACCGGATTGCTGGGGGCAGCGAACGGCCGCCACAACAAGCACCAGGATTATCTCCGCGGGGTGAGCGTGGATGCGGTTTTGGAAGCTATTCGAGAGCGATGGAAAAGGGCCAATGGATGAGCGCCACGCAGCACGGATGGCTCGATGGCGGGTTCCCTTGGGACTTGGATTGGGTGTGCTCTACCTGGTGTTCGCTCAGCCTTCCGCCGCCTGCCTCGAGGCCGGGTCGGCCATCGCGCTGCTTGGACTCGGTTTGCGAGCGGTTGCGGCCGGATACCTTGAGAAAAATGAGCGCTTGGCCACCGAGGGGCCTTATGCTTATACGCGCAACCCGCTGTATCTTGGCAGCTTGTTGATCGGAATCGGCGTCACGGTGGCGGGGCGAACGTGGTTTCTCGGCGCGGTCTTTCTCCTTTTCTTTATTTTTGTTTACTTTCCCGTCATACAGCGCGAAGCCGAAGAACTCCGCCGCCGGTTTGGCCGCGCTTACGAGCAATATGCGGAGCAAGTCCCCCTTTTCTTCCCGACCGCGCGCCACAAGAAGCCCGCCGAGCAACGATTCCGCTGGTCTCGCTATGTCCGAAACCGCGAATATGAGGCGGCCTTGGGATATGTCGCGGCGGTTTTGTTTCTGGCGATTAAGATCAAGCTGCGTTAAATTGTGGGAGCAGACAGCCCAACGGGACAAAAGGGCGTCGAACAATTTATGGATCGAATTCATCCTTTGGCGATATGGAGCGTCGCTGTGTTTTTAGCGTTGGCCGCTCCCGCGGTGGGCTCGCTCAAGGCGCCGTCGTCGCTTCCCTTCGCCCGCGGGGAAACGCTTACCTACGACGTCACGTGGTCCATCATCCCCGCCGGACAGGTGGTCGCCAAGATTGTGAAGGGAGGGCTGGATCCGGAGCGGAACTTTGAAGTCAAAACCACTGCCGTATCCACGGGTTTTGTTTCTTTGCTTTACAAAGTGCAGGATGTCTATCGCTCCGTGTTCAGTCCCCGGACGCTTTGCTCCAAACAAATCTCCAAGGTTATCAACGAAGGACATCGCCACAAAGTCACGCATATCGTTTTTGACGCTTCTCGGCGACTGGCTTTGCTCGATGAGCACAATTTAGACAGCCCGAAGGATTCGATCTCCCACAAGACACAGGTGATTCCAGCGTGCGTCGAAGACGTGGTTTCGGCGTTTTATTACTTGCGCGCGCAGCCTATGCAGGTAGGCAAGAAAATTCACCTCGCGGTCAACGACGGCTCGAAGACCAAGGAAGTTATCGCGGATGTACAGGACCTCGAATCCATTCAGACGCCCCTCGGAACTTTCCAAGCCTACCGGGTTGTTCCCACGGTCTTTGGCGATCTTTACAAGCGAAAGGGGCATATGGTGATTTGGTTCAGCGCCGACCGGCGACATCTGCCGTTGCGCATCCGCGCCGTCATCTCCGTTGGCGCCATCACCGGGACTTTGAGTGCTTACACCCCCGGCACAACAGCTTCCCCACCCGCGCGCTAGCGCATGTATAAATGTGCCCCCGATAAGTTTAATTTGCGCCTCTGGCTGGCAAACTGGCTCGTCGGAATTGCGAAAGGAACAGCGATTCCCGACCTCAACCGTCCATTGAAACCCGAGAGATAATGGCGCAAACCCCATCAGAATGCCGCTCGCGCAGGGGAATAATCCATCCAACTCCATCGCCCTAATTGATTAAAAGCACGCTGCCCCCCACAGGAAAGCTATTGTGTTTCGGTCGTCACCTTTTTATGCTTACCGCGTTTACCTGAACACCTGGAACCCTTCGTCGGGCCCCGAAGTAACGCTGAAGACTGATCTGCTGGGCCGAGCGAGCTAGCAGGGGCGAGCTGGGCAAGCGAAGAGGGTTGCTATCTCATGTCGTCGGCAGGAACGGCAGCCGCGAAACAATATAGCCACAACGTGCTCTTAGGGGGGCGCAAATGAAAATAAACATCCCATGGCCAGAGTGGCTCACCCTACTCTGTGTATGCTTTTTTCTTTTCTTGTCCCAGGCTAAGGGGCAAGTCAGCATGGCCACCTTGAGTGGCGAGGTGCTGGATACGCAGAGCGCGGCCATCCCTGGAGCCAAGCTGATTCTGACCTCGCGGGATACCGGGTTGATGAGGACAACCATCGCCAGCGGCGATGGATTCTTCGAATTTGCGGCTGTCAACCCGGGGAATTACAAGCTTGAGATAGAAGCTCCCGGTTTTCAGACCGAAGTCCGCACGCTGGTCTTGGCGGTCAACCAGGTTCTGCGGCTGGACGTCACGCTGGAAGTGGGAAGCCAGACCCGGCAAGTGGTCGTCAAGGGGGTACCCACCGCGCTGCGCACCACGAACGCCACTCTGGGTGAGGTGATTGACCCGACGCTGACCCGGATGCTGCCGCTCGATGGCCGTCACATCCTCGACCTGGCTATCCTTGCGCCGACTGCCGTTCCGAACATGGACATGGGGGTTCAGGATGGAAATCAAAACCCGCTCTACTGGCGGCCCGGACAGGGAACGGAATTTACGGCAGCGGGCGATCGGGCCAACGCCAACTATTATCTGCTCGACGGAACCATTGACTCGGACCCTACCTTTTGGACCTTAT
>JAJYNF010000043.1 GCA_021786455.1 Acidobacteriota bacterium | reverse complement strand
CCACATAGACCTTGCCCCGCGAGTACAGATATTGCACGCCGGGATGCTTGGTTTCCGTCGTGCGGAAGACCTCCCTTGCCTCTTCCTGACGGTCGAACTCAAAGACATCTTCAACGTCCAGCAAGCCAACCGGCTCTCCTTCAGGGTCGGCCAAAGTCACCCGGGGCTTGTGTAAAAGCTCGCGCGCTTGCGCCTCGCTAACGGCCAAGGTTACGGGAAGCGTCCACGCCAGCCCGTTTGCTAAATGCAGGCGGCGCACCACCGATTCCAAATCGGCTCGCGTCATGAAACCTTCTAATGGACTGAAGGCTCCGATGGCGATCATCTCAAGGTCCGAGAGCTCGAAACCGTTCAGAATGATGGCCGTCAATTCCCGAGCCTGCGCTTTGAGCTCCGCGGTCCGTTCGGGCGGAGCCAAACGATTGACTAACGTTCCGCCATGGGGCTGATTCATTTCTTTCCTCTCCTTTGCGCCAAATTTCCGCTTGTGCGCCGCCATTAGACGCCTGGCGAGAGCCTGTAAACAAAAACGCCCGCCGACGTCGAATCCGTCAGCGGGCGTCTGAAATCTTGCCTTGTGTTGCGGCTATGAACCGTTAAGCCAAGCAGGCACGCGACCGCTGATGGCCGTCTGACAACAACACGCCACGCCGCGCATCGCGTTTCCCGCCGAGTTTAATCCGGATATCATAGCCTGTGACAAAAGGGATTCTACGTAATCGAACTCGCTTTTGTCAACTAATGCTTGCCCGGGGATACCATGGGAGTAGGCTCTACCACACGGCACAAGGATTTGACACGGGTGGGCGAGCAGTGGTAGATTCTCAAGTTTGCAATCTTCGGAGGATTTTCAGCAGATAAAGGAGGCGCTTGAGCGGCCCAAACCAACGCTATTTGTTTACCTCTGAATCGGTCACCGAAGGTCACCCGGACAAGCTTTGCGATCAGATTTCGGACGCGGTGCTGGACACCGTGTTGGGCGCGGACCCCAAAGGGCGCGTGGCCTGCGAGTCCATGGTCAAGGATCGGCAGGTGTACGTGATGGGTGAAATCACAACTTCGGCTTCGCCTAACATTGAAGCGATTGTTTCAAATACGATCCGAGAAATTGGATACACGGATCCAGAGGGCGGGTTTACGGCGGACGACTGCGCGGTTCACGTCAATCTGACGAAGCAGAGTCCGGATATTGGATTGGGCGTGGATACGGGCGGAGCGGGCGACCAGGGCCTGATGTTCGGCTACGCCTGCGATGAGACCCCGGAGCGGATGCCGTTGCCCATTATGCTGGCGCACAAGCTTTGCCGGCGGCTGGCGGAGGTGAGGAAGAAAAGCATTTTGGATTTTATCCGGCCGGATGGGAAATCTCAGGTCACGGTGGAGTACGAAGGTTTTAAGCCCTTGCGGGTGGACTCGGTGGTGGTTTCCACTCAGCACTCGGATAAGGTTTCAAATGAAACCTTGCGGGAGGGCGTGATGGAGTGCGTCATCAAGCCCGTCGTGCCGGCGCATATGCTGGACCGGAACACCAAATATCACATTAATCCCACGGGGCGCTTTGTGACTGGAGGGCCGGTGGGCGACTCGGGGCTGACGGGACGGAAGATTATTGTGGACACTTACGGCGGCTGGGCTCGCCACGGCGGGGGCTCGTTTTCCGGCAAGGACCCCACCAAAGTGGACCGTTCCGCGGCCTACATGGCGCGTTATATTGCCAAGAACGTTGTGGCCGCCGGCTTAGCCGAGCGAGCGGAGGTCCAGCTTGCTTACGCCATCGGCGTAGCGGAGCCGGTTTCTGTGTTTGTGGAAACGTTTGGGACCGGCAAGGTGGATTGTGACCGGCTGGTGAATGTTTTCCGGCGACACTTCGACCTTACGCCGCGGGCGATTATCCGCCGACTTGATCTGATTCGGCCCATCTATACGAAGACGGCCGCTTACGGACACTTCGGGCGCTCGGAACCCGAATTTACCTGGGAAAGAACCGACGCCGCGGAGAATTTGCGGCAGGAGGTGGGGCGATAATGGCGACGGCGAGGCCGCCGGAGTGCGACATCAAAGACTCCAATTTAGCGGCGAAGGGGAGGACCCGGATCGAGTGGGCTGACCGTTGGATGCCGGTTCTGCAGTTGATTCGCAAAAGATTCCAAGCCGAGCGCCCTTTGGCGGGGATTCGAATCTCGGCATGCCTGCACGTTACAACGGAAACGGCCAACTTGGCGATTACCTTGCGGGATGGGGGCGCCGACGTCGTGGTGTGCGCCTCAAACCCGCTGAGCACCCAGGACGACGTCGCCGCTTCTCTGGTCCACGACCACCACATTCCCGTCTTCGCGATAAAAGGGGAAGACAAGAAAACCTATTACTCTCACATAATGGCGGCACTGCGCCACAGGCCCCAGATCACGATGGATGACGGAGCCGACCTGGTGACGGCGATTTTGACGCAAGGCCAGGAGCTGATTCCAAACCTTTTGGGCGGGACGGAAGAAACTACGACTGGGGTGATTCGCTTGCGCAGCATGGCGGCGGAAGGCGCGCTCAAGTATCCCATCGTGGCGGTCAACGACGCGGACACCAAGCATCTGTTCGACAACCGATACGGGACGGGCCAGTCCACGCTGGACGGGATTATCCGCGCCACCAATATGTTGTTTGCCGGCCTTCACGTGGTGGTTTGCGGTTATGGTTGGTGCGGCCGGGGAGTGGCCATGCGGGCCAAGGGACTGGGGGCGGACGTCATCGTGACGGAGGTGAATCCCACCCGGGCGCTCGAGGCCACCATGGATGGGTTTCGGGTGATGCCTTTGGCGGAAGCCTCGCGGATTGGAGATTTGCTGATCACGCTGACGGGGAATAAGAACGTGTTAAGAGCCGAGCACTTCGAGGCCATGAAAAACGGGGCGGTGGTGGCCAATTCGGGCCACTTCAACGTAGAGATTGATATTCCGGCCCTGGAGCGAGCAGCGAGCTCCAAGCGTTCCGTGCGCGAGTTTGTGGACGAATACACCATGCCGGATGGCCGCAGGATCTTTCTTTTAGGCGAAGGGCGGCTGATCAACTTGGCGGCGGCGGAGGGCCATCCGGCGGTGGTCATGGATATGAGTTTTGCCAACCAGGCACTCTCGGTTGAGTACGTGGTCAAGAACCATCGTCAGCTCCAACCCAAGGTTTACGCCGTTCCGCCTGAGATTGACCAGACTGTGGCGCGACTAAAGCTCGAATCCATGGGCATCATGATTGACCGCCTGACGCGGGAGCAAGAAGAGTATTTGGCCTCCTGGTCCGAAGGAACTTAGCGGCGGCGCGAACGAACGACGGCGGGCAAGCCGTTGCTCAGAAGCCTTGGATCATCGCTCGACGGCTGAGGCGTGGCATTTCGGCGAGGCGAATTTGGAACGTCGCCAGAAGGAAAATCCCATCGCGGTCGGTGCGAAGCATTCTTGGCCGAGCAAGACCCGCCGGGTCGGCCATCCGAAAAACGTTCAGAAGAGGTTTGGGGAATGAAAGAGCTCGCCCAAAGAGCGTTAGATACCGCCCTGGCGAGAGGGTCGAGCTATGCCGATGTTCGGATTCTCGGCGTGCGGCAGCGGTATCTAGCCACCAAAAATGGCCAGATCTCGCAGGCGCGAGAGTACGAATCTTACGGGTTGGGCGTGCGAGTCATCGCGTCGGGCGCTTGGGGTTTTGCCTCGACCGACCGGTTGACCGCCGAAGGCGTGGACGCGGCGGCCGGGCGGGCGGTGGAGATTGCGCTGGCCAGCGCGCTGGTCAAGCAAGAAGACGTGCAACTTGCTCCCGAGCAAGAATTTGTAGATGAGTGGCAAGGGCCGTGCTCGATTGACCCGTTTTCGGTTCCGGTTTCAAGCTGCCTGGACCTCATGCTGAAGGTGGACGCGGAGATCAGAAAGGTCCAAGGAGTCACCCTAGCTGAAAACCAGATGGACTTCCGCCGCGTGGAGCAGGTTTTCCTTTCGAGCATCGGCTCAGAAATTCGGCAGGTAAAAACCCAGACGGGCGTGGGCTTCGTCGCCACTTCGTTTGCGGGAAATGAAATCCAGCGGCGGTCCTATCCGAACTCTTTCGGCGGACAATACCAGACCAAAGGGTATGAATTGGTGGGGGAACTTGACTTATTGGGCCATGCGCCACAAATCGCCGAAGAGGCTGTCGCGCTACACTCGGCGGATCAATGCCCGGCGGGGGTTCGGGATATCATTCTGGGCGGCTCACAGGTCGCCTTGCAGATTCACGAGTCCATTGGTCATCCGATTGAGCTTGACCGAGTTCTAGGCACGGAAGCCAACTTTGCCGGAATGAGCTTTTTGACGTTGGACAAACTCAACCAGTTGAAATATGCCTCCGATATCGTGAGCGTGGTCGCGGACGCCACCGCATCGCATGGTCCGGGCCTAGGCACCTTCGCCTATGATGACGAGGGAGTTCCAGCCCAGCGGAGTCTGATTATCGAAAACGGGCGGTTTGTGGGTTACTTGACCTCCCGCGAGACGGCCGCAGCCATCGGCAATTCTCGCTCGAGCGGCACCATGCGCGCCGAGAGCTGGAATCGCATTCCTCTCATCCGCATGACCAACGTCAGCTTGCTACCGGGGAGGGGCAGACTCGAGGACCTCATCGCCGACACCGACGACGGCATCTACATGGAGACCAACCGGAGCTGGTCTATTGATGATCGGCGATACAACTTCCAATTCGGAACCGAAATCGGGTGGGAAATCAAAGGCGGCAAGAGGGGTCGGATGCTGAAGAATCCGAGCTACGGCGGCATCACGACGGATTTTTGGAACTCCTGCGATGTCATCTCGGGCCCGGAGGAATGGGTTCTGTGGGGCACGCCCAATTGTGGCAAAGGTCAGCCCATGCAAACCATGGGTACCGGCCACGGCGCCGCGCCCGCCCGCTTCCGCAAGGTTCACGTGGGCGTGGCTTACCGCGCCTGAAATTACACCCAGGCAAGTGGCGCGCGCGAAGAAGGTTCATACCAGCGCCAACGACAAGATGATTCTGACCCGCCAACGCGCCAAAGAAATCTTCGATAAGGTCGTTAAGTATTCGACCGCCGAGCAGACGGAAGCGTTCATCACTTCTACGTCAGCCGCGCTGACACGGTTTGCCAACAACACCATTCACCAAAATGTGGCGGAGGAGGAAACGACGCTTTCCGTGCGGGCGCTGGTGGACCGTCGCACGGCGCGGGCGAGTACCAACCGGCTGGATGAAGCTTCGATCCGGCAAGTTTGCGAGGCTGCATTGGCGCTGGCGCGGCTCCAGCCGCCCAACGAGGATTTGCTTCCTCTGCCCCTTCCCCAAACGTATCGGTCGGTGGAACGTTTTTATAGCTCGACCGCTGAGCTTTCGCCCAAGGCGCGGGCGGAAACCGTTGCTGCGGCCATCCGCCGCGCGGCGAAAGACGGGCTAACGGCCGCCGGGGTTTACTCGAGTGGGGCAAGCTCCATGGCCTTGTTCAACTCCCGCGGCCTCGAAGCGTTTCACGAAGAGACGCTGTCGGAGTTTTCCCTGACCCTAATGAGCCAGAGCGGCTCGGGATGGGCCAAGAAAACGAGCCCCCATCACTTGGAGCTCGATCCGGAAGTTCTGGCCGACCGGGCGGCGGCGAAAGCGCTCGAAGCTTCGGAGCCGCGCGAGGTGACTCCCGACAAGTACACCGTCATTCTGGAGCCCTCGGCCGTCCTTGACCTGATCGGCTTCCTGTTTTTCGATTTCGGAGGTCTTGCGGTTCACGAGGGGCGAAGCTGCCTGAGCGGGCGGGTGGGGCAAAAATTATTCGGGGACAATATCTACGCGCGGGACGACGTGTTCCATCCCCTGCAGAGCGGACCGCCGTTCGATGGCGAAGGCATTCCGCGGCGCCGCGTCAGCCTGGTCGAGCGAGGAGTGGTCACAAACCTGGTTTATGCCCGCTCCACCGCCAAGAAAATGGGCCAAGAGCCGACCGGCCATGGGTTTCCCTTGCCCAACGAATACGGCGAAGCCCCGATGAACATTGTCATGGAGGGCGGCCGCGCCAGCCTTGATGAGATGATCCGGTCAACTCCGCGCGGCTTGCTGGTGACGCGGTTCTGGTACATTCGCGAGGTGGACCCCTATCAGAAAATCTTGACTGGCATGACGCGCGACGGCCTGTTCTGGATCGAAGATGGAAAAATCCAGCATGGCGTCAAGAATCTCCGCTTTAATCAGAGCGTCATCGAAATGCTAGGCCAGGTGGAGATGATGAGCCCGCCCCAAAGGACGGCTGGCGAAGAGTCGTTTGAAATGGTCGTTCCTGCCATGAAGATCCGCGAATTTAATTTCTCTTCAGCCACGAAATACTGATTGGATAGATGGCGCGGCGGGCCCGTAAGCGACCTGGGCTAGGTTCTTGCTCGGGGCTCGATCGGCTGGCCAAGAGTGACGCGGAAGTTGACAACCGCGCAACGCGAATGCTAATAGTCGTGAATCGCCCTTTTGGCGCTATCGTCTAGGGGTTAGGACGTCAGATTCTCAATCTGAAAACCCGGGTTCGATTCCCGGTAGCGCTACCATGCTTTTGGCGGACAGCCAGGCAAACGATGGCCGGCGACTTAAACATCTCTGGATTAACACCCGCTAATCCTTCCGTCGGCTACAATGCGGCAGCCAGAAACAGTTCGTTATCCTGAACGGCTTCATTACATCCGCGTTGGTGAAAAAGCGCAAGATCGAAGCCGCCGGACAGGGTAACTCAGCCGAGCGCGCCGGTACTTTGAGAAGCTCGCGAACCATGCTTGCGCGCGGCAGCGGGGCGTCTGGCTGGTCGAACCGGCGCTCACCCAGCATCGAGAGCGCTCGACTTTGGGGCGAGACTGATTGCTGCCGGCGCGCCGCTCAATTATGTGAAGGAACAGTTGGGACACGCGAGCATTCAGATCACAGTTGACACCGACGGCCACCTGATTCCAGGGGTGGGCGATCGCTACGTGGATCGCCTGGATCTTGAAACAACTCCGCAACTATCCGCAACCCAGACGCAACCGGAGAGTCCGGCTGAAAAGGAAGAATCTCCGGAAGTTGTTGAAATGATTGGTAGCGGGGGGGAGGATCGAACTCCCGACCTAGGGATTATGAGACCCTCGCTCTGCCACTGAGCTACCCCGCCGGGGGTGTTAGATTGGCATTCTGAAACAAGCGCCGTTCCAGCTTGATGCGCACACTCAAGATTAGAGTACCATCCAACTTCCGGTCAAGAAAATGTATATCTTTGAACCCACAGCCCACGAGTTCAGGCGGCGTTACATCAACGCCGGCTGCGGTTCGCTCGGAGCGGCGCGAGCGAGAGCCTGGCGTATTGTTGAATCAGACTTCAAGAACGCCGTGCCACGTGACCCATCTGCCGCCCAGCCAAGCGGGTATTGCCGATGCTGTGCTTCGGGCGAGCTTTTTGGTGTTATTCTGAACAACTGGACTCTCTAAAATTCTGCGAAAATGTCGTCACGGGAGATATGACATGAAGCTGTTGAATCTCGAATTAACTCGGATAAGCCACGATACATTTCGGATTGCGGGGTCGAAGGTGGTTTATACGGACCCCTACAAGATTGCGCGGCGCGATGAGGCCGACATTGTTCTGCTTTCGCACGAACACTTTGACCACCTCAGCCTCGAAGATATGGAAAAGGTTTGCACCCCGGCTACGACCGTCGTATCCAGCCCGCTCTGCGCAGATGGGATCAAGAGCCTTCGGGCCAAGGAAAAATATTTCTTGGACCCCGCCGCCAAAGTTACTGTGGGCGGAGTCGAGATTGAGACAATTGCCGCATACAACGTCAATAAGTTCCGCGAGCCGGGGAAAGCTTTCCATCCCAAAGGGGAGAAAAGACTGGGCTTCGTAATTCACCTGGACGGCACCTCGCTTTACTATGCCGGGGATACGGACTTCATTCCTGAAATGAAAAATATTCGATGCGATATTGCGCTCGTGCCGGTATCGGGGACTTACGTGATGACCCCTGAAGAAGCGGCCCAAGCCGTGGAAGCCATTCACCCGAAGATCGCCGTGCCCATGCATTACGGCGCGATTGTGGGCAGCGCCGCGGACGCGGAGAAGTTTCGGTCGTTGGTGAAGAGCTGCCAGGTTGAAATCGTGTAAGCGGGCGGGGTCCGCTACAAGGCGCTCATGCCTGATTTTGGGGGCCGTGATTCGCGCGGCCGGGTGACTGAGTCCGCCGTGGAGGATGCTAATGCGAATTGCCGACGTTCGCGCCACCACCGTGACGGTTCCTCTCCAGGCGCCGTTGCGGCACGGTAATGGCTGCCACTGGGGGCGGTTTGTCCGAACGATCGTCGAGGTGGAGACGGATGACGGGCTGGTGGGGCTGGGGGAAATGGGCGGCGGGGGTGAATCGAGCGAGGTCGCTTTTCGCGCGCTCAAACCCTACTTAGTGGGCCGCGATCCGCAACGACTGGAAGAGCTTCGGTTTGTCATTGCCAATCCCACCGCCTCGCTTTACAACAATCGCACCCAAATCCTGGCGGCGATTGAATTCGCTTGCCTGGACATTCTGGGACAGGCTTGGGGCGTGCCGGTTTCGGAAATTTTAGGCGGCCGATTGCGAGAGGCGGTTCCTTTTGCAACGTATCTTTTTTTTCGTTACCCCAACCCGCAAGACGGAAGTGGGGAAATTCGCAATCCGGACCAATTGGTCGGCCAAGCGCGGCAGCTCAAAGACCAATGCGGATTCACCACTCACAAACTGAAAGGCGGCGTGTTCCCGCCGGACTACGAGCTCGAATGCTATCGTGCCCTGGCCGCGGCTTTCCCTCACGACCGCCTCCGTTTCGATCCCAACGGCCTTTGGTCCATCGAAGAGGGGCTGCGTTTTGGCCGCAGCATTGAGAACCTCAACAACGACTACCTTGAGGATCCTGTTTATGGGTTGAACGGTATGCGTTGGCTGCGTCACAAGCTTCGCTTGCCGCTCGCGACCAATACGGTGGTCATCAACTTCGAGCAGCTCGCGGCCAACGTGTTGGACTTGGCGGTGGACGTCATATTGCTCGACACCACGTTCTGGGGTGGGATTCGCCCGTGCGTGAAAGCCGCCGCGTTGTGCGAGGCTTTCCAACTGGGCGTTTCGGTACACTCTTCGGGCGAACTAGGAATTCAAATGGCCACCATGCTCCACCTCGGCGCGGTCCTGCCTAACCTTACGTTTGCTGCCGACGCCCACTATCATCACCTCCAGGATGACATCATCAAGGGCGGACGTTTTCGTTACGAGAGTGGGAGCGTCCGCGTGCCAACGCATCCCGGGCTGGGGGTCAAGCTGGACCGAGAGAAGCTGGCGGAATACAACGAACTTTATCAACGTCTCGGTTCGTATCCATACGACCAGGACCCTTTGCGCCCCGGGTGGACGCCGACGATTCCGAACACTCGCTGGGCTGACCCGGCCGAGGTCCGCGCGCCGAAGATTCCCTTCTGACGGAATCCCTACGCAGGGTGGAAAGCCCGGCGAGGAACTCTCCGACAGGAGCGGGGTGAAAGGCAAGCGGTATTTCAGTCGGGTGGGCTCTTTTCTGGCCACGCTTGTTGGCCTATCAGCGGCACGAATTGACAGGCGTCGAGGTCTCGCCGCGCGAATTGGCCCTGGTGCTTGAAGATGAGTCGGAGAATTTGCTGGTAGCGGTTGCCAACGGGGATGACCAGTCGGCCGTCTTCACCCAATTGCTCAAGCAACGGCGTAGGAAGGCCAGGGCAGGCCGCTGTAACCAGAATGGCAGCGTAAGGCGCGGAAGGCGGGTAACCCAAACTACCATCTCCAATGACGACTTGGACGCGGGAGATGCCAAGGCGCTCAAGGCGATTGCGGGCGCTTTCCGCAAGCGAGGCATTACGCTCAATCGTCACCACGCGGGCGCCCAGCTCGGCCAGAATTGCCGCTTGGTAGCCTGAGCCGGTGCCGACCTCGAGCGCCAGATCGCCCGGCGCGATGCCGGCTGCTTGGGTCATGGCGGCAACCATGTAAGGCTGGGAAATGGTTTCCGACTCGCCGATCGCCAAGGGACGGTCGTCATAAGCGAAGCTGCGGTATTTGGAAGGAACAAACTCGTGCCGTGGCACTTGGAGCATGGCTTCCAGTACGCGCTCGTCCCGAATGCCGCGCCGCCGCAGTTGCTGCTCCACCATCGCGCGACGCTGGACGCCGAAAGCAAGATTCTCTTCCATGGAAGCGGGCCGCGCCCGCCGTCCGGCTGCGGTGCCCTGTGCTAAGGTTATAATAAAAGCAGCGAATGGATCCCGAAAGATACTCGCGGCAAATTCTTTTCGCGCCTATTGGCCGCGCCGGGCAGGAGCGCCTGGCGGCAAGCCGAGTGGTCATCGTGGGGTGTGGCGCTCTGGGAACGGCGCAGGCCGCGCTGCTCGCGCGTGCCGGGGTGGGGCGGATTCGACTTGTGGACCGCGACTACGTCGAGCAGAGCAACCTCCAACGGCAACTGCTTTTTGATGAGGAGGATGCAGCTCGCACCCTGCCGAAAGCCGTGGCCGCCGCGCAAAAACTCAAGGCTGTCAACTCGGACATCGAGGTGGAAGGTGTTGTGTCCGACGTCATGGCACAGAACGCGGAAGAACTTACTCACGCTTTTGACCTCATTCTGGACGGGAC
>JAJYNF010000016.1 GCA_021786455.1 Acidobacteriota bacterium | reverse complement strand
CGAGGAATTTTTCAGCAAGTTGAACATCAATCCTGCCTTTATACTGCTTCATCAGTTGTTTCCACCGAATGTGCCGCGCGTTTTCCGAAAGCGAAGGGTCGTTCGGATTGAAGGTGGTTTCCTGAGCGATCAGCGCGGGGTCGCTCGGAAAATTGGAGCCGACAAAATAACCGTTGTGGCTGCGCCAGAGGCGCGAATGGGTTAGGCCCAGCTCGAAGCGAGCGATTTCGCCCGTCTTGCGGTCGCCGAGCAGCCAATCGTTGGCGTAGCCGCCGTTATTGCCCTGGAGCATGATGCGGACGTACTGGCTGATGGAACTCGCGTACTGAAGCGCCTTTCGAGACCGTTCGAATTCCGGAATTCCATTGGGGTTCCAGCCTTTGAAGTTGCTAATCGTGGTTTCCGTCACCATGAGGCCGGCGGAGTTGATGCCAAAATCGTCGTCACTGGTGATGACCCCAGGGAAGCCGTCCATGAGAATCTGATAACCGTGAGTGGGAACGATGTCGAAGATAATGCGCCAGCGCTCGCCGACGGCATATCCGACCCACGCATTGTGCGCCATCACGATCTGGTGATGGCGCGTCCAATTACCTGTGGCGACAAAGGCGCTGCAATGGCCCACCGGCCGGATGCGCGGGTGTTCGGCAATCTTGTGCTGCTGGTCATACCACGGAACGTAGTAATAGGGAAGCTCCTGAAAAGCATTGAGGGCGATGATATCATCCAGGTCAATGTTGGTGACGCTGCGAGCCCTCAGACCGGCCACAATTCCTTTAAGCTCTTGTTGGTACTCCGGGTCAATCTTGGGCCAAAGCATGTTGCGCGCGGCTTGCCGGAAGAAGTTCCAATCGTGATGCGAGCCATGCACGTCCATGAATCGGACGACGCCGAAGGCATCTTTAATCTCCGGCGCAAGCAGATACCCATGCTGGAAACCAATCGTTGCCGGAGAGCCTTGCAGGTGGACGTAAACCCATCCCCCTTGGTTAAACCGCCAAGCATGGCGAAGGCGCGGGTCCAGCGGCTTCGTGGGAGCGGATTTCCGGCGCGACACACTGGGGTATCCTTGCCCTGCCGACAACCTTCCCGTGCCTCGTTCACCTCCTGCTCCGGTCAGCAATGCTGCGACAACCGCCGTCAGAACCGCGAAGGTAACTCTTGCGGACCGCTTCGATCTCGCCCCAGTGTTCATTTTGCCTCCAGGGATTTTGCGTCACGCTCAAGAATCGTTTCAGCCGCAGTGTAGCCGCTTTCGACGGCGCCTTCAATCGTGGCGGGCAGTCCCGTTGAAGTCCAATCACCGGCCAAATAAAACCCCCGGAGGGGTGTTTGGCAAGGTGGGCGGAGCGCTCCCACGCCCACGACTGGCGAAAAGGTGGCAAACGGCTCCTTAATGACCCATGAGCGCGCAAGTTTCGCATCGCGGACCTCCGGCATTACTTCGTTCAGCTCACGGAGCGCCGCGGCGGTCAAATCCTCAGAACTGCGAGAGATATGATTGTGAGCGCCGCTCAGAACCAAAGAAAGGGCGAACGCGCTGGATTCCGGGTTCCCCCAAATCTTGCTTTTATTGAAGAGCCACTGAAAAGTTGTTCCTCTCAAGCCCGCAAAGTCGAAGCTCGTGACGGATCGGTCAAACCAAACGCAGACGGAAATAATCGGGGCCGGCTTGAGCCGCCAAGCGCCAGAGAAAAACGGGCGCGAGGCCAGTTCGGGCGGCAGGCATTGCGCCAACCTGAACCATGGGATGGCACTCACGATTGTTCTTGCTTGAATCTCCGTACCGTCCGCTAAGCCAACGCCTTCGACCTCTTCCCGGCGCGCTATTACCACGGCTACACGCTTTCCAAGCTCCACGCGCCCACCGCGTTGGCGAATGTAGTTGGCCGCCGCTTCGGTGTAGCAATCGCTCAACCCTGTTGCCGGGATGCCGATCCGCGAGTCGGCGGGAGACTGGAACAGGGCTCGAGCGAGAACGCGGGCAAAAATTGTTGCCGAAGCGATTTTCGGGTCTTCGTTCATGGCGGCGATGCAGAGCAAATTCCAAAAATTCCGCCGCACCCGCTCCGATTGTCCAAGCGATGACAGCCAAGATTCGACCGTCATCTCTCCCGACGACCGCGCCTCGGCCATTGCGCCCCTCTTCTGGAGTCCCGCCGCGAGGGCGCGCCCCAGCTTGAGTATTTGCAACTTTTCTCGCCAGGAAAAGGCGTCGGAGGATAACACTCCTCCCATTAAATGCCAGGGCGCCGGCAGGTTGGCCAAACGGAGTTCCGACGGTCGCGCTCCGCGCTTGAGAAAGCGCACGCTCATTCGCGGCTGGAAGCGAATATGATCGAGCGTCCCAATGGTCTTGAGGAAATGAAGCGTTTGATGATAGCAGCCCATCAGAATATGTTGGCCGTTATCTACAACGGAACCGGTGACGGGATCGCGGAAGGAACGAGCGCGTCCGCCCAGGTGTTGGCTTTGCTCAAGCAGGCGAACGCGGCGGCCCGCTTCCGAAAGCGCGACCGCCGCCGCAAGGCCGGCAAAACCGCCACCGATGACGAGGATCTCATCGGACATAACCAGGAAGCGTGGCATTGCGCCCCCTCGACTAGTCGAGGAGGCATGGCCACTCTCCGGCTCAAGCTCATTGCGGCCGGCCGGAGCTTAGGCGCCGGATTTCCGGCTCATCCTTGTACCAATCGAATCCCAGATAAACCGAGAGCGCCGTCCGAATTTTTCGCCACGGCGAAAGGCGGACGGGCCCGCAAAACATTCCGCCTTTTCGCTCCGCGATGGAAGCTAGGATTTGCCAATAGATAGCGGCCATGATCTCTGCCGCTCGCAACGAGTGGCGTTCCTCAATGGCGAGCGAGTGCCGCGCCTGCGCGAAATGTTCCCGGGCGCGTTGGACCTCAAACTCCATCAAGGCGTTCACATTTCCGGCGGGCCGGCCCTCCAGGATGCTCTGCGGGTCCACATCAAATTGGCGCAGGTCCTCGAGCGGCAAGTAGAGCCGGCCGCGGCGAGCATCCGGGGCGATATCGCGGAGAATATTTACCAACTGTAAAGCCGTTCCCAGGCGAATGGCATACTCGCGCGTCTTATGGTTCCGGTAGCCGAAGACCTCAATCGAGAGGAGGCCGATTGTGGAGGCAACCCGGTAACAATAAACTGACAAATCGTCAAAAGTCTCGTAACGAGTCATGGAAAGGTCCATTTCAAGGCCGGCAATCAATTGGTCAAAAAGTTGGCGGGGAAGGTTGTAACGCCTGATGGCGCGCGCGAGCGCCCTGGTTTGAGGCAACATTCCCGCGCCGGAGGATTCGCGGCTCGCGTAGCACCGGTCAAGGTCGCGCTGGCAAGCGGCGAGCGTTCGGCGAGCATCAACCGGCGGAAGGCCGCTGTCCACCGCGTCGTCGCAGCGGCGCGCGAACGAGTGGATTGCTTCGATGGCGCGACGTTTCTCCGTTGGGAGTAAAACAAACGAATAGTAGAAATTGGTATCCCTTGCGCTGCTCAACCGCTCCCCCTGTCGGATAAAATCACTTGGGTGACGTCTTCACTGTGGCATCCCTCGACTCGAGAGCTTTCATTTTAAAGCCCGATTGAAAGTAGAGGCGGACAAAATCAAAAGGGCCGAGCTTGGGGCGGTGACGGAAGACATCATAACCAGCCGCTTCGATTCGGGAAAGCACGGCGGCGCCTCCGAGCCAAGTTAATCGCAACTGACGTGGAAGCGGGGGAACAACCTTTTCGGTCAACGGAAGGCTGCTTTCCAGGAGGTTTCTCGTTCGCGCAATCTCGAAGGCCATCAGTTGCTGCCACTGATTCCATCCCTCGGGTTCGCCCGCGGGCGCGGCATTGAAGGTCCTCAAACGCTCGATTGAGAGATTAAACCGACGCAGATCTTCCAGCGGGAGATAAATTCGGTCGCGGTCAAGGTCCTGGCCCACATCTTGCCAAAAATTGGTGAGCTGGAGCGCGGTGGTCATGTGGTCGCCCAACGCGAAGAGATCGGCGTCGCGGTGGCCAAAAAGCTCCAGCACCAAGCGGCCGACAGGATTGGCGGAAAAAGAACAATACTTCAAAAGCGAGGCAAAATCCGCGTAACGGCTCACGCGAACGTCCATTTCAAAAGCGGAGAGCAAGTCCTCAAAATGCTTCCGGGTGAGGCGATATTTTTGCGCGGCATCCGCAAGCGCGACAAAGACGGGATCGGAAGCTTCGCCCTCGTAACAGTGGACTAGCCCCTTGCGCCACGCGGCGAGCGCATCCAGGCGGGATTCAGGGGTTGAATCGGCCGCCTTCGGCTCATCGGCATAATCATCCGCGGCCCGCGCAAAGGCATAGATCGCGGCCAGGGCGTTGCGCTTGTCGCGCGGGACGAGCCGCGAAGCCACCGGAAAATTTTCGTAGTGCCGCCGCGCGATCTTCCGGCATGCTCGATAAGCCTCGGCGATAGTCAATGCTGACGCAGCCATTCAATGCGTCCCAACTAGGCCGGTCCGGATGAAAGAACGGCTGGGCCGCCGCCCCCGGTCGAAGGTCCATCCTTTGCCCCTATGGAGCGGGAAGGCTCTTTGGCTTCCGGTCGCAGTCGTCAAGTATTGGGTTTGCGCCTCCGAAGGAACGCCGGCACGTCGAGATCGTCATCGGCGATGGGCGCCGTGACATTCTGCGGGGCGGCTTCGATCGGAAGTTTCTCCTTCTTGAGAAGCGCGTTCTTGACGCTTTGTTGCGCGCTGCGAAAGGCGGGCGAAAACGCCGTCCCGGGTTTCGTCGCCATTCGTTCCGACTTGATTCCGGTTGCAATAACTGTGACTTTGACGGCATCTTGCATGGCCTCATCGTGGACCGCCCCGAAGATGATGTTGGCATTCTCCGCCGCGGCGCGTTGGACGATGGTCGAAGCCTCATGGACTTCGTGCAAGGTCAGCTTGCTCGAGCCGGTGATATTGAGCAAAATTCCCTGCGCCCCGTTGATCGAAGCATCCTCCAGGAGCGGGCTGGCAATAGCCTTGTTGGTGGCCTCGATGGCGCGGTTCTCGCCGCGGGCCGTCGCTGTACCCATCACCGCGTAGCCCATGCCCTCCATAATGGTCTTAATATCGGCAAAGTCGCGGTTAATAATCCCGGTGATGGTGATGATGTCGGAAATTCCCTGAACACCCTGGCGCAAGATGTCGTCGGCGATGCGAAACGCTTCGAAGAAGCTGGTGCACTTGTCCACATACTGCATCAGGCGCTCGTTGGGGATGCAAATCACCGTGTCCACCGCCTGGCTCAATTCGGAAAGGCCCTGCTCCGCCTGGGTCATGCGGCGCTTGCCCTCGAAAGCGAAGGGCTTGGTCACGACGGCCACAGTCAGAGCGCCGAGTTCGCGGGCGAGACTGGCCACTATCGGAGCTCCACCGGTTCCGGTCCCGCCGCCGAGTCCGGTGGTCACGAAGACCATGTCCGCGCCCTCCAGCGCCTCAATAATCTTGTCGGTGTCCTCGAGCGCGGCGGCCCGGCCGACTTCTGGATTGGCGCCGGCCCCCAGCCCTTTGGTCAGCTTTGCGCCGAGCTGAATCTTGACGGGGGCTCTGGAGGCTTGCAGCGCCTGCAAGTCCGTGTTGGCGGCCATGAACTCCACGCCCTCCAGCTTGGCCGCAATCATGCGATTGACGGCGTTTCCGCCGCCGCCGCCAACGCCAATCACCTTGATTTTTGCGCCTCGACGAAAATTGTCTGAAAACCCGACCCGCAAGTCTGCTGTTTTGGGCTCTACCATGGCGCTCTCGACTCCTCTCGTTTACGAACACCCTCTAAGGCGTGGGGCCACGTAGCGCGCCCCACAATTTTCCCACCAGCCCTTTGTTTCTCGAATCCTGAAGCAGTCTCATGCGCTTTCCGTATGCCACTAGTCCCACAACCGCGCAGAACGCCGGGTCAGCCAGGTCCATGCCCGTCCTCTCCAATCCCATGGGACGCGCAACGCGCACGGGCAAGCCGAGCGTTAATTCCGCGAGGGTTGCAAAGCCACCTAACCGCGCGCCGCCGCCCGCCAAAACCAATCCAGCTCCAAGTTGTTTAATAAAGCCGGAACGCTCCAGCTCAATGCCGATCAATTCTATAAGTTCCAGCGCGCGGGGCTCGATGATCTCGTTCAGCTTGGCGTAGCTCACGACGCGCGAGGGCCGTTCTCCAACGCTCGGCACTTCCAGCGCTCCCGGTTCCGATTGTGACGCATCCCGATGCCCCCAGGCCCGTTTCATCTTTTCGGCTTCCGGGATCGGAGTCCGCAGTCCAACCGCGATGTCGTTGGTAAAGTGGTCGCCGCCAACGGGCACGGAGGCGGTGTAGCGCGCGGTCCGCCGGACATAAACGACCAAATCGGTTGAACCGGCGCCTAAGTCAATCAGACCCACGCCCAGTTCTCGCTCATCCGCGCTGAGGGATGCTTCGGCGCTGGCCAACGCTTCGAAGACTGTGCCGCTGTCCGGAATTTCGATACCAGCCTTATTGACCGCCGTCACTACGTTCTGCCAGGCGGTGGTCGAAGCCGTAATCAGATGAACATTCGCCTCCAGCCGCGTGCCGACCATTCCCAAAGGGTCTCGAATGCCATCCTGCGAATCCAGCAGGAATTCTTGGGGCAACACGTGTAACAGTTCTCGGTCGGGCGGCAGGGCCACTGCTTCCGCCACGCGAATGGCCTGACGAATGTCTTCTTGAGTTACTCCCCGGGCACGATTGGCAACCAGACAGGAGCCTTGAGCGTTGACGCCTCGCACGTGCGTGCCACCCACGCCAACGTAAGCAGAATCCACCGGGACGCCGGCGGCTGATTCCGCTACTTCCACTGCCTTCTTGATAGCCAAAACGACAGCATCTAAATTGACGATGACGCCTTTGCGCCATCCCTTCGACTCTCCGACCCCCAAGCCGGCGACTTCCAGGTTGCCCGTTTCGCTTGCATAGCCGATCAGGGCACACGTTTTGCTGCTGCCGACGTCAATCCCGACAATCGGTTGTCCCCTTTGTGCCACGCCGATGGTATCCTTTCCTTAGTCGTGAATCCTTGAATTTTCCGCCGCGAATGGCGTCTGGCCGGCCGCAGAATGCTCTTGGGGTGTGGCTGGCCTGACCACCACTTGATTACCATACCTCAAATCCACAGAAGCGATTTTGTCACTATGTTTTTCAAGTCGTGGCAGAAGAGTCAGGAAATTTGCAAAACGTCTGAAGAAATTCCGCCGACCCAAGTGGAGCAATAGCGTCGCGGATCCTCGAACCAGCAGCGCCTGCAAATCGTCCGGATCGGTCAATCGCACCTCGGACACCATCCACCCGCTGGCTGGCACCTCTTTTGCAGTTTCCCGCATGAACTTACAGTATAGGCTAACGCGCCTGGCCCGCTCATCCGCTGTCTCCTCCGCTGAAAGACCTTCCAACACTGGAAAATCAAAGGTTGCGTTTTCGGGGATATCGAGGATTACTCCATCCCTATCCACCAGCTTAACCTTGCCTCCCAGGTTGACGAAGGCAACAGGAACCCTTGCGGTCACATAAATCGCCAGGCGATGTGGGAAGCTTCTGGCGAGCGTGGCGGATTTGATCCAAGGGATGGCTTCTACCCGACGGGCTTCCGAAGAAAGCGATAACCCGAACACATTGAGGCTGCTCAAGCCTCGCGTATCTGGAGGCACGCCGATCGCCGCCAAAATCTCCGCCGGCGACACGAATCGGTTCCCGGCAATCGTCACATCGGAAGGGGAAGTGAGCTGGAACCGAGCAGAGCGGAGAGCGAATCGAGCCATGGCGCACCCTGCCAGGATAGCGAGGATGAAAGCCATCAAAATAAACCCTGCCCAGACGGCCAGGCGCCGTCCCCGCCGGGGCAAGCGTCCGCGCCGCACGGGGATGGCTTTGGCTCGGCGGAAGAACACGGAGCTTTGATCGTCGTCAAACGCTTTGACATCCTCGTTGTTCTCCCGCGTCATAACGAATGCCCTTTCGATAGTCCTACCAGCTCTCTGACAGGTTTCATCTCAACTTTTCGCGGCTTCCACCCTTGAGGCGCGAGCTTTGAATGCCTTGGCGAGCGTTTCCCCCACCTTCCCGACGCTCCCCGCGCCGATGGTCAGCAAAAGGGTGCCCGGCTGCGCTTGAGCGAGCAAATCCTCAACCAAGACCGACTCGGACGGAGCGTAGTGGGCGCGCGTGAAGCCGAGTTCGGTCATTCGTTCCACCAGTCGCTCGGAAGTCACGCCGGGAATCGGCGGCTCGCCGGCCGGGTAGATATCCAGCACGGACACACGGTCGCAGCCGTGGAAGCAGCCTGCTAGCTCATCCATCAGAAACTTCGTCCGCGTGTAGCGGTGCGGCTGGAAGACCACCCAAATTCGTTGAGGTTCCCGTTGGCGCGCCGCTTCCAAGGTGGCGCGAATTTCTGCGGGGTGATGGCCGTAATCATCCACCACCGTAATGCCGTCCACCTGGGCAAGAATCTGAAAGCGCCGGTCAACGCCTCGAAAACATTCGATGCCGCGACATATTTGCCCGGCGGTGAGGTCCAGCTCAAGCCCAACGGCCACAGACGCCAACGCATTCTGGGCATTGTGACGGCCTGGAACGCGAACGGTAGCACGCATGAGCGCCTTTCCTCGAACGGCCACATCCAACTCCGATGTGGCCGGGCCCAGCGCCAGGTTGGTAGCTGTGACCTCGGCTCCGGACTCTATCCCGTAAGTCACCACGCGCCGTCGAATCTGCGGCAAGATCCGTTGGAGCGGAGGCCGCCAGGGTCCGTCCGAGCACGCGATGACCGCGCCATAAAATGGAACCTTGTTCGCAAAGGAGACAAAAGCTGATTCGATTTCCTCCAAATCCCGATAGTGGTCGAGGTGCTCACGATCAATGTTGGTCAACACGGCAAGGCTCGGCAGCAGGTAAAGGAACGAACGATCGCTTTCATCGGCTTCCACCACCATCACGTCACCCTTGCCGAGGCGCGCGCTCGAGCCAAAAGCATCCAGACGTCCCCCGATGACAGCCGTCGGATCAAGGCCGGCTTCTGCCAGCATTACCGCGATCATCGAAGTGGTCGTCGTCTTGCCATGGGCGCCGGCCACCGCAACACAGAATTTGAGCCGCATCAACTCGGCCAGCATCTCAGCTCGCGGAATCACTGGAATCTGTAAGCGCAGAGCCTCGGCGATTTCTGGATTGCTCTCCCGAACGGCGGAGGAAACAACTACGGCCTGCGCCCCTCGCGCCTGGCTGCCCGAGTGGCCTGCGTAGATTTTGGCGCCAAGCCGTTGCAATCGGTCGGTTACGGGGGTCATTTTGAGGTCGCTGCCTGAAACCGCGAACCCCAGATTGAGCAAGACTTCGGCGATACCGCTCATTCCGATGCCGCCGATACCCACAAAATGAATCGCGCGGATTTTACCCAGGGTCAGCCGGCTATCGCTCATGGGCCTCCTTTCTTCAGCGGAATCCTCAACCGACGCTCAAACTATGTGAAACAGACCCTTCGTCATTCTGGCGGCGCCTAGCTATTTCCCAGTTCTAAGATAATCTGAGCAATCTTTTCCGCGGCCTCGGGATGAGCGAAAGTTCGAGCTCGGCGGCCCATTTGACTGAGTCGCGCTGGATTGTCCAGCAGATCGCGCACCTCCTGAAGAAGCCGTTCCGGCGTGGCTGCCTTTTCCTCGAGAACACGGGCGGCTCCGGCCCGCTCAGCTTCACGAGCGTTCATCAGTTGATGCTGATCGGTAGCGGCTGGGAAGGGAATCAACAGGGAGGGTCTGCCAGCGGCGGCGAATTCGGCTATGGCGGACGCGCCGGCGCGAGAAATCACGAGATGCGCCGACGCCAACGCTCGGGGCATATCATCAATGAAGGCGTGCACTTCCGCGCGTGTACCCCGCTTTCGATAGGCTGCCTCCACGTCGGGATAATCTCTTTCACCCGTCTGATGAATGATTCTCCAGCCGCTCGACTGTGGCTCAATCTTATTCAGACATTCAACTATTAACCGGTTGATGCCCCGAGCGCCCAGGCTCCCTCCCACAATTAGGAGGGTCAAAGGAAGGGGTGGGGCTGGGGGCATGGGCGGCACCTGAAAAAATTCCGGTCGAACGGGATGTCCGGTTAATTGTGACTTGCCTCCGTAAAACCTGGCGGCGCTCTCAAAGCCCACTGCGGCGCGACGCACCACGGGCGCCAGAACCCGATTGGTGAAGCCCGGCAATGCGTTGGGCTCAATCAATAGAGTCGGAATGCCGGCCAGCGCGGCTTCGAGCAACGCCGGGCCTGCCACGTAGCCTCCGACGCCGACCACCACGCGGGGCTTGATCCGGTTAAGCACAGTGGCCATATCGAGCGCCCCGACGGGCAACAGCATGAGGTTGTGGAGCATCCGCCAACCCCGCATGCCTTTGAGGCCCGCCACGCGGACCGCGCGGAGGGGAAACCCCGCGGCGGGAATGATCCGCGTTTCGAGCGGCCTTCCCGCTCCCACAAACTCAACCTCCGCTGCCCCCGCCGCTCTCAGCCGTTCGGCCACCACAAGCAGCGGGAAGATGTGGCCGCCGGTCCCGCCAGCCGCCATGAGCACTCGTACCGTTTTTCTCGCCTCGCTGGGCAGCGCCCTATTGCCCTCCACGTTTGAGCTCAGGCCGATCGGCGTCGGCAACGATTCGGACGTTT
>JAJYNF010000069.1 GCA_021786455.1 Acidobacteriota bacterium | reverse complement strand
TCCCGGAGTCGCCGATGATTCAGGCTTCGGCGGGACAGTCATGCAGTATCAGGTGCTGCTGGATCCCGCCCGCCTGTACAGCTATCACATCACCGTTCCGCAAGTCCTGCAGGCCCTTGCCGCCAACAATGGCAACACCGGCGGGGGATTTTACTCGCAAGGCGGCCAATTCTATTACGTTCGGGGAATCGGGTTAATCCGGGACCGGCAGGACATTGGAAATATCGTGGTGGACACTCACAAGGGCGCGCCGGTGTTCATTCGAGATGTTGGAAAGGTCGTTATCGGACACGCGCCACGCCTCGGCGAATTCGGTTTCATGAACAACAACGACGCGGTCGAAGGCGTCATCATGATGCGGACAGGCGAGAAAACCCAGGTTGTCCTGAAGCGAGTCGAGCAGGAAACTCACCTGCTCAATACCGAGGTTCTGCCCAAGGATGTAAAAATTCGGCCGTTTTATGACCGCACCGGCCTCGTGCGCCTGACGATCACGACGGTCGAGAACAACCTGCTGCGCGGCATGATCCTGGTCCTACTGGTCCTGATGTTTTTCCTGGTCAGTTGGCGGGCGGCCATCATCACCGCCCTCACCATCCCGGGCGCCTTGCTGTTCGCATTTATTTTCCTCCACCTGCGCGGCGTCGAAGCCAACTTGCTCTCCATTGGCGCTATCGACTTCGGGATTCTGATTGACGGCACCGTGGTGATGATGGAAAACATTTACCGGGAACTGGGCCTTCGGCATGGCCAAAAATACGACCTGCACGAAGCGATTCTGGCTGCCGCTCGCGACGTGGACCGTCCGGTTTTCTATTCTGTTGCCATCATCATCGCCGGATATTTGCCGATTTACGCGCTGCGTGGAGCTTCGGGCCGGCTCTTCCACCCCATGGCGGACACCATGTCGTACGCCCTGGTCGGCGCCCTGATTCTCGCCCTGACCTTGGTTCCTGTCCTCACCTCTTACTGGTTCAAACATGGCGTCCGAGAGCGGACCAACCGGCCTTTCGAGTGGTTCAAGCGAATGTATGCGCGGAACCTGAACTGGGCTCTTGACCATCGCGCTTTTACGCTCACGGTCGCCGCGGCGATTTTCGTCGGATCGCTGGCGCTGATTCCCACGATTGGCGCCGAATTCATGCCGCATCTCGATGAGGGAGCGCTGTGGGTTCGCGCGACCATGCCCTACACAATTTCCTGGCGGGCCGCCTCTAAAATATCTCCGCAAATCCGCCACGTCCTCATGTCCTACCCCCAAGTGACCGTGGTGACATCGGAGTTGGGCCGCCCGGACGACGGCACCGACCCCACCGGTTTCTACAATGACGAGTTTTATGTCGGACTGCGTCCCTATAGCGACAAGACTTGGAAAGACGGCAAAATCCGCACTAAAAAGGAGCTTATCGCGGCCATTCGCCAGCGACTCTCCCAGTTCCCGGGTATCATTTTCAATTTTACGCAGCCGGCCGAGGACGCTGTGGACGAAGCGGAAACCGGCCTCAAAAGCGCCCTCGCCGTCAAAATCTACGGGACCAACCTCAACCTCCTGCAGGATACCGCCGTCAAGGTCAAGCAGAAGCTTTCCAAAGTGCGCGGTTTCACTTCACTCACCGTCGTCCGTGAACTCGGTCAGCCCAGCCTGATCATTCACGTGGACCGCGGCAAGATCGCCCGCTACGGCATCAACGTCTCCGACGTTGAGGATGTTATCCAGGCAGCGGTGGGGGGCGAGGCCGCCACGCAGGTCATTCAAGGTGAAAAACTCTTCGATTTGGTCGTTCGCATGGAGCCTCAGCTTCGCAACAATCCGCAGGCCATCGGCGAATTGCTGGTCGGAGCTCCCGATGGCGCCCAAATTCCTCTCAAGCAGTTGGCGACCCTTCGCATTGAAAATGGCGCCTCGCTGATTTATCGCGAAAACAATTCCCGCTACATCGGCGTTCAGTACAGCATCGTGGGGCGCGACCTGGCAGGCGCGGTCAAGGCCGGGCAGCAGGCAATCGCGCCTATTGTTCGCTCTCTCCCTCTCGGTTATCGCGTGACTTGGGGCGGCGAATATAGCGAATACCTTGCCGCGCGTCACCAGCTTAGAATCATTGCCCCGCTCACCGTGCTCCTGATTTTCATGATCCTGTTCGCCCTTTACGGCAATTTCAAGTTTCCGATTTGTGTCGCCCTAGGGGTTATTATGACGGAACCGGTGGGAGCGCTCCTGGCGCTCAAGCTGACGCACACTCCTTTTAGCGTCTCGTCCGGCATCGGCCTCCTGGTCTTGATGGGCGTCGGAACGGAAATGGCAGTGGTTCTCTACTCCTACATCAATAAATTGCGGCTTGAAGGCAAGGGCATCCGCGAAGCCACTTATGAGGCGGCCCTGCTCCGCCTCCGCCCCATTATGATGACCGCATTAGTGGCCTGCCTGGGCCTTTTACCTGCGGCCATGTCGTACGGTATCGGCTCCGACACCCAGCGGCCGTTTGCGCGGGTCATTGTGGGAGGCCTGATTTCACCGCTCTTCCTTGCGTTTTTTGTTAACCCCGTGCTCTACACGCTCGTTGCCCGTGACGGCGACGTCCTACAAGTATGACAAAATGAGCGATTGCCATCCCAAACCGTTACGGTCACCTTTCAGGGAATCTCTGATTCGCTTCTTCGTCGCCTGGATTTCCATCCTCTTGCAGTTGCAGATTTTCTTTGTTCTTGAGCTGCACCATACCGTCCTCGGGCCGCGTTTTCGGAGGCTCGTATCGCCCGTCTCTACCGCGTGGAGCGGAAGCCGGGCCGCGCCCACGGAGCAACCTTTCTGCCCGGCTTGCAATTTAGCCCGCCAGGGATCTGTTCGGCCTGCCGTCGAGAGGCTCGCCTGGACGCCACTGCGCAAGGTGGCCGAAGCTCAGACTTCCTTGGCGTTCTCCGCACCGATCCTGTTTGCCTATCGGCCTTCCGGTCGGGCCCCTCCGCAAGCGTAGATATTCCTCCGCGTAACCCAATTCAAATCCCTATGGAGGTGTACCTATGCGCGCATCACCTTTTGCCGCTCCGCCGTACTGCATGATCGCTCGGAGGATACGTGAACTTGCCGGGCCCAGTGTCGGGATGAAACGCGAAGTCCTTTTCAGCCTGTTAGCAATTTTCCTCGGAGGAAGTCTGCTTTTTGGTCAAGCATTGGGAACTTCAGGGAGCATTCAGGGAACCGTTGTGGACCCCTCGGGAGCTGCCGTTGTCGGCGCGACGGTAGAAATTCAGGATCCGGTCACCGGATACATTCGCTCTACTTCGACAACCGCCACTGGCGCATTTGAGTTCCAAAACGTGCCGTTCAATCCTTACCACATGACCATCCTGCAGAAAGGATTTCAACCCGCCGTGCAGGACGTTAGTGTCCGCTCCGGCCTTCCGGTGCGATTGAAAATTACGCTCCAAATCGCTTCCGTCGCCACCACGGTGACGGTTACCACGCAGGCCAACGACTTGATCGAGAAAACCCCCATCCAGCACACGGATATCAATAACACCCTAATTGACCGTCTGCCCATCCAGAACCCTGCCATGGGCATGAGCGAAGTTATCTCAAGCGCGGTTCCAGGTGTTGCGTCCGATGCCAACGGGTTTTTCCATCCCTTGGGCGAGCATTCCGACACGATGATCTCGGTTGACGGTCAGCCGATCACAGACCAGCAGGCCAAAATCTTCGCCAACCAGATTCCGATGGATGCCGTGCAGTCCATGCAGGTTATTGAGGGCACTCCCCCGGCTCAGTACGGCGGCAAGACTAGCCTCATCATCGATGCCACCACAAAATCGGGGCTGGGCCTTCGGACTCCCCACGGCAGCTTCAGTAGTTCCTACGGCTCTTTTGGCTCTTGGTCTGAGGCTTTTACTCTGGGTCAAGGCGGCAAGAAATGGGGGAACTTCATTGCCGTCAATGGCGACGGTTCCAGCCGTTTCCTCGATTCGCCAGAGTTCACGGCGTTCCACGATAAGGGAAACGACGAAAGCGTTTTCGACCGCGTGGACTGGCAACCCGACGCTAACAATACCGCTCACCTCGACCTCGAAATGGGCCGCTCCTGGTTCCAAATTCCTAATACGTACCCTCAACTCGCGGCGGGCCAGGATCAACGCGAACAAATCAAATCCATTAACCTTTCGCCGGAATGGACTCATCTGTTCAACGACACGACGCTGATCGCCTTCCAGCCCTTTATGCGCATCACCCACGTTCAGTATTATCCGAGCGCCAATCCCTTCTCCGACCTCCCGGCTACGCTGAGCCAGGACCGGCGGCTAGCTCACTACGGCTTCACAGCCGATCTCACTTACTCCCACGGCGCTCAGGAAATCAGAACCGGAATGGAAATGCAGGTTAGTCCGTTGACAGAAAATTTTGCGCTCGGCCTCACCGATCCAACTTTTAACCCTGTCTGCCTGACTTCAAGTGGATCGCCTGTTTTGAGTCCCACGATCACCAGCCCGACTGAGTGCGCGCCGAATGGTTTCACCGTCAATCCCTCACTCGCCCCAGGGCTAATTCCCTATGATCTCACTCGAGGTGGGCATCTCTTCCACTTCCACGGCTACGCGGCGATCAAGGAAGTTGGAATGTATGCGGAAGACAACATCAGCCTCGGCCCGTGGCGAGTGGATGCCGGCCTACGCGAGGACATCTACCGTGGGTTGAGCCATGCCAGCGCCCTTGAACCGCGCATCGGAATTGCTTATAACATCAAGCCCACCAATACGGTTATTCGGGTCGGATACGCCCGTCTCTTCGACACTCCTTATTATGAAAATTTGCTGCTTTCGAGCGCGACCGGCGCGGGCGGCTTGGCGACTACAGGGATTGGCGCTTTTGGTCAGGCGCCGCTCGTGCCCGGCCGGCGCAATCAGTTTAACGTCGGACTCGAGCAAGCTGTCGGCAGACACTTCGTGGTGGATGCCGGATACTTCTGGAAATACACTCACGACGACTATGATTTCGACGTACTGTTCGACACCCCGCTTACCTTCCCCATTCAATGGCGAAAATCGAAAATTGACGGGGCGGCGATTCAGCTCAATTTCACCAATTTCCATGGCTTTACGGCCTACTCTGTGCTCGGCCACGCCCGCTCTCGCTTCTTCGGCCCCGAGGTCGGTGGCTTGATTTTCAACTCACCCCTCGATACGGGTGTGTTCCGTATTGACCACGACCAGAATTTCCAGCAGACCACCAATTTCCAGTATCAGTTCCGTCAGTTTAATGGTTTCTATGGCCGCGACCCGTGGGTGGATTTTTCCTGGCAATACGAGAGCGGCCTGGTGGCGGGCTCGGTGCCTACTCTGGCATCGGCTTTAGCTCTCAATGGCGACGAGCAAGCCGCCATGGGATTTTTCTGCGGAAGCCAGTTTGCCACGCTGGACAATCCCATCACATCCTGCAGCCTTCCTTATCCTGAGTGGGGCGCGACACGTGTTCGCATCCCGGTGCCCGGAACGTTTAATCCCGACACCAACCCTCCCCGCATTGCGCCTCGAAATCTCTTTAATGTGGGCGTTGGCATGAACAACATCCTCCGCGCAGACCGCTATAAGCTCAATCTTCGAGTGACTGCCGTCAATCTGATGAATAAGGAGGCGTTGTATAATTTCCTCTCCACCTTCAGTGGAACCCACTTTGTCACGCCGCGGACGATCGAAGGGGAGATTAAGCTGGTTTTTTGACGCCAGGGGCGGATTGCCCACCGGCGAGCCGGCTGCGTTTCTAGTTTAGCCGGAAGACTTCAAGAACGGCCCGCGGCCATCGGCGTCCCGGAGCTTGCTCCCTGCAGGAACGTTTCCGGCATCACGCCGCGCGGCACACGGAGAGCCGGTGTAACCTTCGATTCGAGGTGTCTCATCAGAAGGCAGTGTCTCAGTTTGAATTGTGGCAGGGCGTCCTCGCCCGTGAGGCGCTCTACGCGCACGGCCAAAGGCGTGGCTGTGCCACGCCCCTGAATTTAAATTAAGACGCTACCCATCTGAAAGCAACCTGGATTTTACCGTCGAGGTTGAATAGAATGGTGGTATCAGGCAAGGGGGACCGCAAAGGAGGGAGAGGAGCTTTTGGCTGTGGCTAAACAAAGACGCAGAAGATGGCTGGCGGCGCTACCGCTTCTGTTGCTGGCTGCGACGATCGAGGCAGGGCAAACCGTCAAATCTTTTAACCAGGAATCGGTCCGGCAGGAAATCCTTCAATACGTTAAGGATCGCTTCAGCATTCCCGCAAACGTCACGTTGACCGTAACTCCGTTTCTTAGCTCTGCGATTCCCGGCTTTTACCAGACGACCGTTCTGGTGAACGGCGGCAAATCGAAGCAGCTCGCCTTCGTCAGCGCGGACGGAAAGCTTCTAATCTTCGGCAACATTTACCACTTGCCTTCCGATCCGCCTTCGGTCGCGGAGCGCCGCACGGTGATCGTCAACTTCGTACGACAGCAATTCAAAGTTCCGGCGAATTTGACGCTGGGTTTGATGCCTTTCCGCGATTCCCAGTTCCCCCAGTATTACCGTACCACCGTCGTCGTGAACGGCGGCCAGCAGCAGCAGGTTGCGTATGTCAGCAAAGACGGCCAGTATCTGGTCTTTGGCAACATTTTCCAGCTTGGCTCCAATCCGCAGCTTACGGTCGAGCGTGAGATCAATCTTCACGACCAGGCCGGCGTAGGCCCAGCCAACGCGCCGGTCACCATTGTGGAATTCTCAGACCTCGAATGCCCCATGTGCGCTCGAATGCACCAGTTCATGGTGAGCCAGCTCATCCCCAAGTACGGCAACAAAATTCACATCGTCTTCAAGGAATTTCCTCTCGTCCAGATTCACCAGTGGGCGCTGACGGGCGCGATTGCTGACCAGTGTGTTTATGAAATGAATCCGGCCGACGTTCTGCGCTTTCGCACCCTTGTCTTCCAGGACCAAAGCCTCCTGAATGCCACCAATGCCCGGGCCCTGCTACTTGATTTCGGCCAGCGCCTGGGGCTGGATCGGCTTCGGCTTGCCGCCTGCATTGATTCCAAGGCCACCTTGCCCCGCGTCGAAGCCAGCATGAGGGAAGGCCAGCGGCTCGGAGTGAATAGCACGCCGACCCTCTTTATTAACGGCCAGATGATGGTGGGCTTGCCTCCCGCCGATCAGGTTTTCGCCGTCATCAATCACGATTTGGCCGCGCGATAGCTGTCCGCTTCATGCCCACGCCGCGGCCTGCCCGCCTCAATCTGTATTGCGCGCTGGATTGACATCCAAGTTTCTGAGCCTGGCCGGCTATCCGCTGAGCCCGGACAACAGGCAAGCGTTCTGACCTCCGAAAATCGCTTACGCCGCGAAGCGGCGACCTCCGTAAACCTGCCGGTCGAAAAAGCAGGTTAGCCGATCGGTGCCGTCTGCCGGTGACCCGTCGGTTTCGCGCGCGGAAAAGAAAAAGCCCCGCTGTCCGCGGGGCTTTGCCCAACTTGATTTTTTATGAGTGCCGGCCCTGCACAGGGCAGGACCTTTCGGGGTTCAGCCCGACGCGGCGGAACCCGCCGCCTTACTAAGATAAGGCGCGGGAACCGCTGCTGAGATACGGGTGTATAATGCTCACACTTTACCGGATTGTCAAGGAGAATTTATGAGCCACCCCAATGTGTACGTCCTCGGACTCGATCTCGGAACCAATTCTCTAGGCTGGGCCATCATTGCTCTTGTGGATGGGGAATCACACCAACTTGTCCGCGCCGGCGTCCGCGCCTTCGACGCGGGCATGGACGAGACTGGCGGGCTGGGTAACGAGGAATCGCGCAACAAGGCGCGGCGCGACGCGCGCTTGCAGCGGCGTCAAATGTGGCGGCGGGCGCGGCGGCTGAAGAAAATTTTCAATCTCCTGCAGCGCGGCGGATTGCTTCCGCCGGGCGACGCTTCCGCGTCGGACAAGCGACAAGACCGCATCAACGAGCTTGACAAGAGCATCGGCGCATCGGATGGGTTCAAGGCAAAGGCCGCTTCCGGCCTCTATAACGAGCCCGCCCAAACTATGCCTTACATACTCCGCGCGGCCGCGCTCGACGAGCCGATCGAGCCTTACTTTCTTGGCCGCGCCCTGTACCACCTCGCCCAGCGCCGAGGTTTTCTCTCCAACCGCAAGCAGGTGAGCAAGAAGAGAGACGACGAGGGCGCCGTCAAAGAAGGCATCACCGAATTACGCCGGCTGATGAAAGAAGCGAACGCCCGCACTCTCGGCGAATATTTTTCCAGTCTCGCGCCTTCGGAGCACCGCATTCGCTCGCGCTGGACAGCCCGCGACATGTATGAGGCTGAATTTGAGAAAATCTGGGAAGCGCAGGCCGCGCATCATCCCTCATTGCTCACGCCGGAGCTGAAAAAGGAGCTTTATAACGCCGTTTTCTATCAACGGCCGATGTGGTTTGATCCGGACGCGGTCGGCCCCTGCGAACTCGAACCGAGCGAGCGTCGCGCCCCCGCCTATCTGCTTATCTCCCAGCGCTTCCGCCTTTTGCAGACGGTCAACAACCTCAAAGTTATTCCGCCAGACGACCTCGAAATGCCGCTCAGCGCAGCCGACCGCCAAAAGCTGATCGAGACGCTTGAGACCCAGGGAGACCTGGAGTTTAGCAAGGTCCGCAAGCTGCTTGGCCTCACCAAAGAGTACAAGTTCAACTTGGAGCAAGGCGGCGAGAAAAAGCTCAAGGGTAATCGCACGGGAGCCGATTTCTACGACGCCCTGGGCCACCCCTGGCTCCAAATGACTCCCGCCGAGCAGAACCGGCTGGTGCAGTACGTTTACGCCTTCGAGAAGCCGGATAAGCTCATCGAGGCCGCTCAAAAGAAGTGGAATCTCTCAAGGGAATCGGCGGCAAAGCTGGCCGGTATTAAGTTCGAAGCCGATTACATGCATCTTTCCCAGAAAGCCATGGAAAAGCTGTTGCCGTGGCTCGAGCAGGGCTTGACTTACGGCGAGGCGCGCAAGAAGGTTTATCACGAATCGTTTTTGTCCGGGCAGCCGCGCGAGCTTCTTCCGCCGGTCGTGGAGGCGCTACCGGAGGTTCGCAATCCGGCGGTCATGCGCAGCCTTAGCGAGCTGCGCAAGGTCGTTAACACCATCGCCCGGCAATACGGCAAGCCGCAGGAAATTCGCATTGAACTCGCGCGCGAGTTGAAGAAGCCCAAGAAGGCCCGCGAAGCTATTTCAAAAGCCAACCGCCGCAACGAAGAAGCCCGAGCTCAAGCGGCCAGGAAAATTTTCGAGGAGATGGGCATCAAGGACCCGAAGCCCGACGACATTAGGAAGGTTCTGCTGGCCGAGGAGTGCCATTGGACTTGCCCTTACACGGGTAAGCCGATCTCCATGGAATCGCTTCTTGGCCCCGAGCCCCAATTCGACATCGAGCACATCATTCCTTTCAGCCGCTCGATGGACAGTTCCTTCCAGAACCTAACCCTTAGCCAGATTCGGGAAAACCGCGAGGTGAAGCGCAACCAGACGCCACATCAGGCTTACTCGGGCGATCCGAAAAAGTACGAGGACATCCTCGACCGCGTGGAAAAGTTCGCCGGCGACAGGGCAACCCGGGCCGCGAAGCTCAGGCGGTTCAAAATGAACGACAAGGAGCTGGAATATTTCCTCGAAGACTTCCGTAGCCGTCAGTTGAATGACACCGCTTACGCCTCGCGCCTGGCAAAAAGGTATCTCGGTCTGTTCTACGACAGCGAAGTGGACCCCGAAGGCAAGCGCCGCGTCCAAGCGACCTCCGGCCAAACGACTTTCTATTTCCGCAACCTCTGGAAGCTCAACTCCATCTTGAACGACGGTCCGACCACCGACGGCGGCTACAAACAGAAATCGCGTGACGACCATCGCCATCACGCCGTGGACGCCGTGGTCATCGGCCTCACCGACGCCGGCATGGTCAAACGGCTCTCGGACGCCGCCCAGCGCGCGCCACAGGAGGGTCGAAAGCGCTTTGCGTCGCTCGAAAGCCCCTGGCCGAATTTTGTCGAATCGGTCCGCGCCGAAATTGACAAAATCGTCGTCTCCCACCGCGTCTCGAAGAAGGTTTCCGGCGCGCTGCACGAGGAAACCACCTATTCGCCCCCAAGAGCAGACGGAAGCGTGCGCGTTCGCAAGGCGCTCAACACCCTCAGCAAAAACGAAGTCGAGGAGATCGCGGACCCGAAAGTCAAAGAGCTCGTTCTCAAGAAGCTGGTAGAGATCGGCGGCGACCCAAAGAAGTTCCCCGCGCCGACCGAGCAGGAAAACCTCGACCGCTTCCCCTGTTTTGTCACGAAAGACGGCCGCCGCATTCTCATCAAGCGCGTGCGGATCAAAAAAGCCGTGCCGACGCTCGCCCTCGGCAAGGGCCGCTCCGCGCGCTACGTCAAGCTCGGCTCCAACCATCACGTCGAAATCTATGCCGAGCTTGACGAGAACGGCAACGAAGGCAAGTGGGACGGCGAAGTCGTCTCCATGTACGAAGCTTATCAGCGCGTCAAGGCCGGAAAACCCGTCGTCCAGCGCGACCACGGGCCACTGGTGAAGTTCAAGCTCTCACTCGCGTCGGGCGAGGTTATTGAGTGTGACGGCGAAACGGACAAGCGCCGGCTTCTGGTCGTCCGGAGCTTCAGCGAGTTCTCGAACGGCTGGGTCGAAATCAATCTCGTGAAGCTCACGGACGCTCGAAAGAAGGCCGAAGCCGTGAAGGCGAAGGAG
>JAJYNF010000209.1 GCA_021786455.1 Acidobacteriota bacterium | reverse complement strand
CCGAGGAAGGAAATCTTCGCCGATTCCTTCCACCTTGTATGTTTCAGCCTTGCCCGCCGTTCCGCAATGGAAAAATTCGTAGAGAATCGAGCCGACCGGATCGGTGCCAATAACCTGAACGTTGGGATTTTTCTCCTTCAGATAGCGCCCGATGCCAGTGATCGTTCCACCCGTGCCCATGCCGGCAACCAAATGGGTAATTTCGCCTTCGCTGTCCTCCCAAATCTCGGGCCCGGTCGTTTGGTAGTGAATCTCGGGATTTGCGGGGTTGTCATATTGGTTCGGGTAGAAAGCGTTGGGAATATCCTGTGCCAGCTTGCGGGCAACCGAGTGGTAGCTGCGCGGATCATCGGGAGGCACCGCCGTAGGGCAAACGATCACCTCCGCCCCCATGGCCTTGAGCAAGTCCACTTTCTCTTTTGATTGCTTGTCGGTCATGGTGAAGATGGCCTTGTAGCCTTTCACTGCCGCAGCCAGCGCCAGTCCCATGCCCGTATTGCCGGAGGTCGCTTCTACGATCGTGCCGCCCGGCTTGAGCAGGCCGCGACGCTCCCCGTCGGCCACCATGGCAATACCAATGCGATCCTTCACGCTTCCCCCGGGATTGAGGTAATCACATTTGGCGTACACGCGGGCTTTGGTATCGCGGAACAGTCGTTGGAGCCGAACGAGCGGTGTACGGCCAATCACCTCAAGAATGTTGTCGCAGCGCATGCCGGTTACGTGGCGCCTTCCCGCGCGATGGCATTATAACCCAGACGGCGAGCCAGGGTGGTGGGCCCTCAAGCGGACAAATGCTTCCCACCATCTTCCGGGTTAGATTTGCATCAGCCGGGCGACGAAAGCCGGCCCTCGCCACCAAGCGGAGGCCACCTTAAGTACATCGGGCAAGGCGCGGCAGAGCGTGAATTCCGTGGGTGATTTCTACATGCCTCTCCGAGGAGGTCATACGTTATGGGCCGAAAACCAGCAAGGTGAAACTGCCGGGAATGAGGGTGGGCCGGCGGAACCGTTGGCCTGGCCGAAGCGGCTGGAGGGGGCCGAACCGGGCGGTGACAAGATATATGCGATGCGTTCGAGGATCGAGCGCCATCGTCCGTGCGCCACGCTCAGTCGGCACTTGAGCGACCACGTGGAACCTGTTGGGTGAGTCTTCGCGCACGACGGTCAGTGTTCCATCCATTCCATTCGAACTGAAGGCATGGCGGGCGCCCGGATCAAAGCGGCAGGCGTCCACGCCGCGACCGATGGGTTCCGTGGCGAGGACGTGACCGTTATTCGCATTCATAATCACCATCATTTGATTGTGGCAGCCGGCGAACAGTCGGCGACTTTTCGTGTCCATGGCGAGGCCGGAAGGATGCTCGCCCGGCGCAAGCGGCCAGCGGTGGAGAATCTTGAGCGAATGTGAGTCAATTTCCAGTTCTTCGCTCTTGTCTTCGAGGTTGTTATAGATGTGCCCTTCACCGTCGGCCACGGCGAATTCCGGGCGGCCGCCGAGGGCAATGGTCCCAACAACTTTCCCGGTCGCAGCATCAATGGCCGTGGAACTGTCACTGCGCCCATTGAAGGTGAACACGCGCTTGCTGGCCGGGTCATAAACGATGCAATCAGGACCCCGCCCCGTGGTGTTCGCCGTCCCGATGACCTTGAGCGTTTTCAAATTGAAGATGGTCACCTGGTTCGCGCCGCCGTCGCTGGTAAAGCCGCGATTGAGTTCAGGGGCGAGCGCGATGCCGTGGACGCCTTGAGTGTCCGGGATATTGCCGATGACTTTGTACGTTCGAGTGTCCACGACCATGACATGAGTACCGCGGGAGATAAACAGGCGGTGATGGGCGCTGTCGAGTTTGAGATAGTCCCAGAAACCTTCGCCGCCCAGGACAACCTTCTTGATCAGATGGTATTGAATCGCGGCCCGCGCCGAAACGGTCGAACCAGCGCAAACGAAGACAAGAAAGCCCCAAAAAATCCGCAGCGCACTTTTCATTGGGCACTCCTCATTCGTGGGATGTGAGTCTCCGAAGGAGAACACGAGGCTACGCTGGCCTAGACGTTCAACCGCCGGAGTCGGTTACAACAAAGAGGGTCGCAACGGAGTGCGTCAACCGCGCGGCGCCGGCTTTCCGGCTAGGCGCAGCATCAACCTGACCAATTCCCGGTGAACCGGAACGAGTTCCGGAGAATAGCGGCGCAGCATTGCGACATGCCGTTGAAGCGTCTCCCAATCGCCGCGCACGGCCGGTCCTGTCAGGGCTTTTGGGCCGCCGAATTCGGCGAAGTTCCTGACGGTTTCCGCGACGAACTGCGCCAACATCGGCCGGATAAGACGGGCAGGAACTCCGGCGCGTCGCAGCAATTTTTCAGATTGGTGCATCAAGGTAATCGTCGTGGGACAAACCAGGAAAGCCGAAAGATGGTAAAGCGCTTTGCGGTCGGTCGGGACTCGAAACGACTTGCCGTCGAGCCTTTTGACCCAACTCCGTGCGACCGCAACAGCTTTCCGGTCGCCGTCCACGCTCCAGAAGCAGCTCTGGAGACTACGAACGCCGGCCGCCGGACTCGGAATCGTCTGGAACGGATGGAGCGACCCGACGGCTGCTCCACGCTTCCTGAAGGGCTCAAGCACATTCATACCGAGCGATCCGCAGGTGTGCAACACGACGCGGCCCGACCATTTCTCCTGTAGGCGCGCCAGCGATTCTGCCACCAGCGGCACGGCTCTATCCGAAACCGTGAGCACGATGACGGCCGCCGTCGCGATGCTCCGGTCGCTCAGTCCGACGGCGCGACATCCGCCGATGAAACGCGCGGCCCGCCGCGCTCGCGCGAGGTTCCGAGCAGCCACGAAACGGATTTGAACGCCTGAACGGCTCAGCGCTCTGCCCAGCGCTTGGCCCAGCCGCCCTGGACCCACAATGGCTACGCCGGCTCTGATGGAATCGCCCCTCCAACGTTTTTTCATGGTTCGCGGTCAACAGCCAAGTATCCACCTTAAGTCGCCACGCATCATATTTGCGGAGGGGGAAGCGGAGCGGTCTAAGTGTGGCTGACTTCTTGGCAAGAGCGTTTATTGTCCTGTTTTTTCTGCTTTACGTCGCTGTGGCGATGGTGATTGTGCTGGCCTTGGTCAAGCAAGGGCTTGGGCCAGCCTTTAGAAAGCTGTTTCGCGCTCGTCCGCGCCGTGAACCCGTCCGCTCCACGCGGCAATCCGACGCGCGCTCGTGAACACGCATCTGCCCGCTCCGCAGCCTTACCGCCCCGCCGGGAGCGGAGGCTGAGCTTTCATGCGTTTTGGCGTCGGCAATCCCATTTTCCTTTCCCGCAACTCCTTCAAGCGGTCTCGGAACTGCGCTGCGCGCTCGAATTCGAACTTCGCCGCCGCCTCGCGCATCTTGGCCTCGAGGGAAACGATGAAGTGATCCAACTGATCCTCGGAGACAATATCACCCGGCTCAGCCTCGAGGGGCACCGTCGAGTAGTCCGCTTCGACCACGGCGGCCAGAGCCATCTCCACCGGCTTGACGATCGTTTCCGGCGTAATGCCGTGTTCCCGGTTGTACGCGATCTGCTTCGAACGCCGGCGGCTGGTCTCCGCGATCGCCTGCCGCATAGACTCCGTGATGCGGTCCGCGTACAGGATGGCCTTGCCGCGCAGGTTCCGAGAAGCCCTGCCCATGGTCTGAATCAGCGCCGGCGCCGAGCGCAGGTAACCCTCTTTGTCGGCATCCAGAATCGCCACTAGAGAAACTTCCGGCAGGTCGAGCCCCTCGCGCAGCAAATTGATGCCTATCAGGACGTCAAACTCTCCTCGCCTCAAATCTCGCAGAATTTTCACTCGCTCCAAGGTTTCGATTTCTGAGTGCAGATAGCGGCAACGGACGCCGACTTCGGCGTAATACGCGGAAAGATCCTCGGCCATCCGCTTGGTGAGCGTCGTCACCAGGACGCGCTCGCCTACGTCAGCGCGGGCATGAATTTCTGCCAGCAGATCGTCAACCTGGTTTCGCGTGGGGCGAACTTCGATTTCAGGATCCACCAAGCCCGTCGGCCGGATGATTTGTTCCACCACTTCCCCGCCCGCCTTCGTGAGTTCATAGGGGCCCGGCGTTGCCGAAACGTAAATGACCTGGTTGACCCGGTGTTCGAATTCCTCAAAGGTTAGCGGGCGATTGTCCAGCGCCGACGGCAGCCGGAAGCCATAATCCACCAGGGTCTGCTTGCGCGAGCGGTCGCCGTGATACATGCCGTGAAGCTGCGGAATGGTCTGATGGCTTTCGTCAATGAAGATCAACGAGTCCGAGGGCAAATAGTCGAGCAGCGTGGGCGGTGGCTCGCCGGGGAGCCTCCCGGAAAAATGCCGGGAATAATTTTCGATCCCGTGGCAGTAGCCCATTTCCTTCATGATCTCGACATCAAACTTGGTCCGCTGGTCAAGCCGTTGCGCTTCCACCCATTTACCCTGCTTCTCCAGCTCACCTCGCCACCACTCGAGCTCTGCCAGAATCCGCTCGATCGCCGTCTCCCGCTGCTCGCGCGGCATCACGTAATGGGTGCGCGGATAAATTGGCAGGCGGGTTAGGCTCTGCTGGGCTTGGCCGAGGAGCGGATCAATCTGCGTCAGCTTCTCAATCTCATCTCCCCATAATTCGATGCGGTAAGCATTGTCCTCATAGGTTGGATAAATCTCGATCACGTCACCGCGCACCCGGAACGTTCCCCGCCGGAAGTCAACGTCGTTGCGTTCGTACTGAATCTCCACCAGCCGCCGCAGCAAGTCCTGCCGGGTTATTTTCTGTCCCTTCTCGACCAGAACCAGCATCCCGTAATAGGCCTCGGGCGATCCCAGGCCGTAAATGCAGCTCACGCTCGCCACGATCAAACAGTCGCGCCGCTCGAACAACGATCGCGTAGCGGACATTCGCAGCTTGTCCAGATCGTCGTTAATGGTCGCTTCCTTCTCGATGTAAACGTCGCCGGCGGGAATGTAAGCTTCTGGCTGGTAGTAATCGTAATAACTGACGAAGTACTCGACCGCGTTTTGAGGGAAAAACCCCCGAAACTCACTGTAGAGCTGCGCGGCGAGCGTCTTGTTGTGTGCCAGCACGAGCGTCGGCCGATTGATGCGCTCAACGACCTTCGCCATCGTATAGGTCTTGCCCGAGCCGGTCACTCCGAGCAGCACCTGGTGAGGGCGACCATCTATCACCCCGTCAGCCAATCGTTCGATAGCTTGGCCTTGGTCGCCCTGCGGTCGGTAATCGGAAAGCAATTTGAAATCCATGGTGGCGTCGCGCCCGGGCAAAGACGTCTAACCGTCGTCCCCCGCGGTGGATCTCCTCCGACCGGCCAATCGGAAAGACGTTTGGCCGGCGATTCCCACCGCCGTGTTATTTGCATCCATTCCTAATTAGAAATTAAACCCCCGCCCGCGATTTGCGGCAAGTGGTTCCAACTTTTTTCGAGCAACGCTAAACGACGGAGAGCTGCCTTCGGCCTGCCCCGCGGGGAGCGCAGAAGCTCCCCGTTCGGAATCCATGAATACGGCTCCGAAGCTTTTGCGCATCCACGGTGCGCCGCTCAGGATCAAGATATTTCGTCCATCCATTGCGTCATAGTTTGGTTTATGCTGTTCAACCTCGACCTGCCCTCAAGGGAGGAACGTGATGATACGCTATCTACTCATCTTTTTGGGATGCCTTCTACTGATCACTCCCCCAAGCCCTGCCCGGGCGCAGAAATTCCCTGAAAGCCTTTATCAAGGAATGCGCTGGCGGCTGGTTGGCCCGTTTCGCGGCGGCCGGACGCGAGCGGCCTGCGGCGTGCCGAGTGAACCCAACGTCTTTTATATCGGCGCCGTGGACGGCGGCGTGTGGAAATCGGACGACTACGGCCGCACCTGGAAACCGATCTTCAACCACGAGCCCACTCAATCCATCGGGGCGATTGCCGTTGCTTCTTCCAATCCCAATATCATTTATGTGGCCAGCGGCGAGGGCCTGCAACGGCCGGACCTTTCCGTCGGCGACGGCATCTATAAATCCACCGACGGCGGAAGGACTTGGACCCATCTCGGTCTCCGAGACAGCGAACAGATTCCTGCATTGGCCGTGGATCCGACCAACCCTAACCGCGTTTTCGCCGCGGTTCTCGGCCATCCATACGGCCCGAACGCCCAGCGCGGAATCTTCCGCTCCCTTGACGGCGGAAAGACTTGGCAAAAAGTTCTTTACAAGGATGAGAACACGGGGGGCGACGACGTGGAAATTGACCCCGCCAATCCGCAAATCGTTTACGCCACCCTCTGGCGGGCGCGCCAAGGCCCGTGGGAGGACAACAATGCTTATGGTGGCGCCGGCGGCGGCATTTATGAATCCACGAACGGCGGAACCACGTGGACCCAACTCACTCACGGCCTGCCGAGAAAATTGGTTCAAGCTTACGTCGCGATTGCGCCGAGCGATCCAAATCGTCTTTACGCGACGATCGCAACCACGGTTTCAGCGCCTTACCAGTCCGGCAAAGGACTCGGCTTTTACCGCTCGGATGATGCTGGCGCTCATTGGTACCGGGTGACACGAGACCCTCGACCGGTCGAACGCATAGGCGGCGGCGATTTGCCCGTTCCCAAAGTGGACCCGAAAAACCCCAACGTCGTTTACAGCGCCAGCATCGCCACTTGGCGGTCAACCAATGGCGGCAAAACCTGGAAGGCGTTGCGGGGCGCGCCCGGCGGCGACGACTATCAGAACATGTGGATTAACCCCAATCACCCCAACATCATTCTGTTGGTGGGGGATCAAGGCGCGTTGGTAACCGTCAATAGCGGCAAAACCTGGAGCTCCTGGTACAATCAGCCAACCGCCCAGCTCTACCACGTGATTACGGATAATCAGTTCCCATACCGCATTTACGGTGGCCAGCAAGAAAGCGGCTCGGTGGGTATTGAAAGTCGGGGCAACGACGGCGAGATCACCTTTCGCGACTGGCATCCCGTCGGCATCATTGAATACGGTTACGCCGCGCCCGATCCGCTCCATCCCAACATCGTTTACGGGGCGGGTCGCGCGGATATTTCCAAATTTAACTGGGTGACCGGCCAGGTTGAAAACGTGACTCCACTTGCGCTTTCAAACCCCAAATACCGCGCCGACCGCACGGAACCCATTGTCTTCTCGCCCGTGGACCCTCATGTCCTCTACTACGCCGCCAACGTGGTTTTCAAAACCACGGATGGGGGAAATTCCTGGCAGATCATCAGCCCCGATTTGACGTACAAACACCCCGGGATTCCGGCGAGTCTCGGTAATCTGGCTTCGGAAGATGCCTACGCCAAAACGGTGCGAGGAGCCATTTACGCCTTGGCGCCTTCCTTCCAAAGCGTCAACACCCTCTGGGCTGGCACCGATGACGGCCGCGTTTGGGTCACCCGCGACGGAGGAAAAAGCTGGGAAAACGTCACGCCGCCTGGGATGATTCCGTGGAGCAAGGTGACGCAGATTGCCGCCTCGCCTTTCGATGACGAAACGGCCTACGTTTCGGTCAGCCGCTTTCGCATTGACGACCTGCGTCCTTACATTTACCGCACCCACGACGGCGGAAAAACGTGGCAGCTCATCGTCCATGGTTTACCCGACAATTCCCCCGTCAATACGGTGCGCGAAGACCCTGTGCGGAAAGGTTTGCTTTTCGCGAGCACAGAAACTTCCGCTTGGGTTTCCTTTGACGACGGCAATCATTGGCAATCCTTGCAGCTCAATCTTCCGCACACCTCCATGCGCGACCTGTGGATTCATGATAACGATCTCATCGTCGCCACGCATGGTCGGTCGTTTTGGGTGCTGGATGACATCACGCCGCTTCGCCAAATCAGCCGGTCCGTCGAGACATCGCCCGCGTTTTTGTTCAAGCCTGAAACCGCCTATCGCATTCGCCGTGACACCAACACCGACACGCCGCTTCCTCCCGATGAGCCCACAGGGCAAAACCCGCCCTCGGGCGCAATTCTTGATTACTGGCTCGTTCATCCGGCTAACGGCCCGGTGACCCTGGAAATATTGGACTCGCAGGGTCATCTCGTTCGGCGTTATTCGAGCACGGACCCACTGGGATTGACTCGGATCGAAATGAAGAAACTCCAGATCCCGCTTTATTGGGTGCGCATGCCCAAGGCCCTGCCGGCCGACGCCGGAATGCATCGCTGGGTTTGGAACCTGCACTATCCCGCGCCCAAATCGTTATCGAGCGGTTATCCCATTTCCGCCGTTCCCCACCGCACGCCGCTCGCTCCGGAAGGCCCGCGGGCGCTGCCGGGTCGTTACACGGTCCGGCTGATCGTCAACGGACAATCGGACTCGGCCCCGCTCACCGTCAAAATGGATCCGCGCGTCCGTGTCTCCACCGCGGCGCTGCGTGAGATGTTCAGCCTTGAGGTTCAACTTGCTTCCATGATGACCCGCAGCGACGATGCCTTCCACGCGGCACGCTCCCTCGAGACTCAGCTTCATGATATCTCCCTCCATGCGAGCGGGCGGCTGAAAGCATCGGTGGCCGCGCTCGAAGAGAACGTTGCGTCTCTCGCCTCTCGACCAGGTTCTTCCGCCCCCGCATCAAAGGCCGCTACCCTCCGCCGCGTTAACGATGACGCAAGCAACCTCTATGCCGTGGTGGACGCGGCCGACGCCGCCCCCACCACGGGTGAAACCGAGGCGATGACTTCAGTCGAAAACGAGTTTGCAGCCGCAATGAAACGCTGGCACGAGGTTCAAAGGAAGGATTTGCCGACCCTCAACCAACAGCTCCGCGCCGCCGGGCTTCGACCGATGGTCCTTGCGAAGTAGCGGCTTCGGCGCCAGCGCCGTTGGCGGCAGCGCTCAAACGCCACGACGCGGCTTTCCACGCGCGGCTAGAACTGTACCTTCTGGGTTCCTTGATAGGCTGTGATCATGTGGTACGCGAAACCGCCGTCTTGCGCTCGAATCAGGGTATTCAAATTCATAGAATGTCCCTTCAGATAGCGCAGATAGGCATGTTCCAGGCTGACCGTCAGGGGCACGTCCTCCAGCCAGTCGCCTCGCGTGTAAAAGCCTTTCCACTTCCCATAATCCGCCGCATGGAGCGCCGCCTCAACGGCCTCGTCTTGACGAATGGCCGCGCGAATGAACTGCCGACGTTGCGCCGGGGAATTGATCTCGGTGGCTTGAGCCACATCTTCCATCATTTGATTGCCGTGCAAATTAACTTCCACCTGCGTCATCACGTTAGCCTGGAAAAAGCGGCGGCGTCCCGCCGCCACTTGAGGCCGTGCCTGCTCGGCCAGTTGCAAGGCCAGATTCCATCGTGGCTCCGCTTGTTTGCACTGTGTCACGATGGACGCGCCCATCTGGCCGAGGGTTCGAGCAGGCCGGTTGCCGAATGAGGGCAGGGGTTTGTTGAGCGTGCCTTTGAACAATGCCACTAAAAGCCACCGCGAGACGACCTGGTAAAATTGGTCGCCCATCGAGTCATCGGGTGCCGGCCCGTATTTGGCTGGGGCGGCAAAATAGGCTTCATAGTACTTTTCGACCTCGGGCGCTGCCTGCCGACCGAATTCCTCGCGGCACCATTTTGACAGATAGATTTGGGCCTCATCCGGTTCTGATGCGATCCAGGGTTTCGGGTTCCAGGCCAATTCCATGGTGGCTCGGCTTGTCATCACCACGGGCCGCAGATTCGAGGTATTCACAATCAAGTATTCTGTGGCCCCAGCTTTCGCGGCCCGTCCAAGCTCCTCCCGAATCCTTTCGGGCGGCACGAGTTCGCTGAAGTGGTTGGACCGGTAATCAATCATCGCCGTGTGGTAATACTCGCCCTCGCCGGCCTTAATCTCGCCTCGGTCCTGAAGCGTTCCGTGGCCATCGTCCGGCCACACCAGCGTCACGCCCGGTGGAACCTTCAGCAGCCCCTGCCGAATAAACGCCGCCGATTCCGCCCAAGCGTTAAACACAATGGAAGCGCGCGGATGGTACCTCCGCACGATTTCAATCTCCTTTCCAATCGCGTTCTGAATCACCTGGGCTCTCGCCGCAGCGGTTTTGGGCGCGGCCGGGTCCACCAGCCAGAATGGGAAATCGTTCTTGCCCCGATAGCCTACGCTCCAAACGATTTTCGCGTGTTTTGGGTACTCTTCCACCGAATGCACAAGCGCCGACTCAAAAATCTTCGGATGGCTGATGAACGAATAGGGAACATTATCTGGCCAGCGGTAGGTGTCCAAGCCGAGCACATTGACATGGTGCTGGGTAACAATCAACCCGCGCTTCATCGCCAAACGAATTTGGGGTTCATAGGGAAAAATCCACGTTCCAGGAATCACCATGTCGCCCTTCAAGCGCAGAATGGCCTCAAAGATTCGATTCCAAACCTTGAGCGAGATGTCCGCACCCTGGCGAACTCCTGGCTTCCATCCGGTCAGCAAGTCTTCGTCGTTGATAAAAAAGCCTCGATAATGAAACGCTGGCCCTTGCGTCTCCGAAAAATTGTCTGGTACCTCGACAGCAGCTCGTCGCGCAGGCTTGTGATCCGTCCACCAATAAAGCGGATCCACGCCTAAAAACTGCTGCGAAAACTGATAGATGGCATAAATGGTTCCCCGCACGTCCGAGCCCGTAAGAATTACGGCCTGGCGGGCTGGCGAACCAGCCCAGGGATTCTGAACTTGTTGGATGCTCAATTTCTCCCAACCCGTGGGCTGATGAACTTTGCTCGGAACGTCATAATTGAGAACAATGGCAAGCGTCGTAGCCGCCGTATCCTTTGGATCGTGGACCACCTGGAGTGGCTGGCCCAACACCTTTTGCCAGTCGCTGGCCAGGTCGCGTGCGGCGAGCTCGACCGGTCCGGGCTCATGCTTGTTGATGAACAAGGTGGTTTGCGGAGTCAGACGAATAGCCGCCCAGGCTCCCGCGGGTAGAAAGCCGAGGCAGCAAAGTACCAATGAACAGGATATCTTCACAGGCGAATCCTCCTTCCCTGTCGCGCCGATGGTGGCGCCGTCGGACGATGATGCCGGCCATGCGGTGCGCGGAGGAGGTGCGGCTTGCGGCCGCGCGCCAACTAGCCAATGCCGCCATCCACCACCCACCGCTCTTCAATCAACTGCTCAACAATCGCGGAAATTGTGCTCCGCTGCAAGCCAATCGCGCGCGCCAAATCCGCCCCCGAAACGGGTAGGCGAGTGCGAACCGCGCGTTGCAATAGGCTGCGCTTGATCTCGCGCGCCGTCTCCGAATTCGCCCCCTTGGGCAGAAGCCGGCGACTAGCCAGAGAAGCCTCATTGGGTGCTAATGCCCTATATTGTACGGCATGCGAACTATATTACGTAAATTAGCTTTCTCGAGCTAAAATTTCAAACGATCGCGCGGGCGTTCGCCTAACTGGAGGTAACTTTTGCCGACCGGCTAGGCTGGCAGATTCTTTGGCCGGGCAGAGGAGGGAATCCCGGCAATGCAAAAATCTGGATTCCGTTATCTCGAATATAAGAGAAATCTATAGCGTTGGCGTGCTGAATATGAAGACGGCATTATTACGGGTAGATATACTTTATTGATAGTAAATGGCTTATAATCCATTTGAGGGTGGTTGGTTCTGCTGTCGCCATTTGGAAGCCGAATTGCAGAATGAGCATTGAGTCCGTGCCAGTTCGCCTTCGTCGTTCAGGAGGGGTATCTGGTACGAGGCTCGGAGATTAGACCCAAGACCCGACGCTTGGAGGGGGGAATAAAGTTCTCCCCTCCTTTTTTTTATTGGGCCAGCGTGCGCAAGCCTTCAGTCTAGCGAGCCGCCTGGCCTCGCTTTCCGCACAGGATGTAGGCCTTACTCTGAGGGTGAAGAATGTGCCTTCGGCTACAAAAGGTGGGATACAACCTTCGGCCGTCACTGGTGGTCTAACGTAGTGAATGCAGGCAGGATAGATTGGCACGAAATTTTACTTGCAGGTCCGGAAAATGGCCGAAAAGTTGCTATCATGCTAAGCACGGGGGGTAATGGGTGACGTCAAACCGAGGTGTAAGTCGGCTCAAAAGGAGGTCAACTATGAAGCGTAAAATTGTTTTAGGCGCGATAGGGCTTGCAGTACTTGGCTATGGCGTGAAAACTCGCGCAGGGGCGATCCGGTGGCTAGCCGGGAATGTTATGCCCGCGACAAAGACAGCCGCTTCTGCAACGGCGAACAGGGTAAGCAAGACGGGCAAGGCAACGGCAAACGCGATCGCCACCGCCGCTCCGCCAACCCGACACGCTCTCGTAACCGCCGGCAAGGCAACGGGAGACGCGGTGACAGATGGCGCTGTGGCAACGAAAAACGCGGCGGTGGCAGTCGCGCCGCCGACCGCCCACGCTCTGGCGACCGCTGGCAGCGCCACCGGCGACGCGGTGGCCGACGGCGCAGTAGCGACAGGGCACGGCGTGAAAGCAGCACCAGGATGGGTTGGGCAGCACGTTTCTAACGTCGGTCAGGGAATCCTCGGGGCGCCGCGGTGGGTCGGTCGAAAAACTTCCTCGGCCGCGAAAACGGTCTGGAACACGATTTGGTAGCCTAAAGCCGAAGACGAGAAATCCTGAAGCCGGCGGAATCCAAAAAGGGCGCTCGAAAGGGTGCCCTTTTTTGTTGGCGGCCACGAGGTAGCGGAATGCTTGCCTTCGCTCGGTCGGACAAGCATAATCAACCGTTCGTGAGCCAGGCAGGGAGTGGCCCCGAGAATGGTCGCGGGTCATGCCCGAGACAAAAAACCTTCGCAGAGGAGCGGCTCGCGGAAGACAGTGGGCAGCGCAACGCGGGCATGAAGCGCCAGGCACGGCGAGACGGTGCTCAAGCAAAGGGGGGTTGAAATGGATATGGTTCGGGAAGAGCCAGAGAAAGCCGGGCAAGCTACGCGGCGGAGTTTTCTGAAGGGGGCGGCGGCGCTGGCCGTCAGCGCTCCTTTGAGGCGAGCCGAAGCTGCAAAGCGCCGGGCGACAGATTTGTCAACCTTCGCGTATGTGGGAACATACAGCTCGCCCGAAGGGCCCGTGGGCAGCGGAAGCAATGGCAAGGGCATTTACCTTTTTGAAGTGAATCCTTCCGACGGATCGCTCGAGGGAGGCGAGGTTTTTCCGAACGCGATGAATCCCTCCTGGCTGGCGCTCAATCCCGGGCGGACGCGCCTGTATTGCGTGAATGAGACGCATCACTATAAAGGCCAGGCGAGCGGCTCGGTGAGCGCCTATGCGATTGACCGGACTACGGGCCGGTTGAAGCTGCTCAACACGGTGAGCTCGCAAGGCTCGGGGCCAGCATATATGAGCATTCACCCGTCGGGAAGATACGCGCTGGTGGCCAACTACGCCGGAGGCACCGTAGCCGTGATTGCGCTCCGCCCCAACGGTGAACTAGGCGAGGCAACTTTTGTGCATCACGACCGGGGCGCGGTGGGCACGACGCGCGCCACGAGCGGGCCGCCAGGGAGCTTCGCCATTAGTGGACATCATTCGCCGCACGCGCACATGGTTCATTCTGACCCTAGCGGGCGCTACGTGCTCTCTACGGACCTGGGCATGGATAAAATCTTTGTTTGGAGGTTTGACGGCGCAAAGGGCACGCTGACGCTGCACCAGTCAGTCTCGCTGCCGGGCGGCGACGGGCCACGGCATTTTGCCTTCCATCCGAACCGCCGTTGGATGTACTCGGGGCAAGAAGAATCGTCCACATTGACGTTCTTTGAGTACGACGGGGCGGCCGGCAAGCTCACCCAGCGAGGCGCGACTTCCGCGCTACCCAAAGGGTTTTGCGGCACGAATTTTGTTTCCGAGGTCAGGGTTTCTACGGACGGACAATTCGTTTACGTTGGAAATCGGTTGCAGGATGCCATCACATGCTTTTCGATTGCCGCCGACGGCTCGCCTCGCTACGTAGGGGAAACGTGGACCCGTGGCGACTACCCCCGCAGCTTCAATTTCGATCCGACAAGCCGTTTCGTTTATTCGTGTAACCAACGGGCCGACGCGGTAACGGTCTTCGACGTGAACCACCGAACCGGCGAGCTTACGTTCACCGGCAAATACGTACCCGTCGGCACTCCGGCCTGCATCGTTTTCCTGCCGGCGTGGAATGACTCTGCGTCGTAGCCGACCGCGATCGTCTCAGCCGCATAACGCAGCGAGTGCTGGCCCAACCGGGCCAATGTGCTCTTGCGCCGGTAAGACTATAAGTTCCTGAACGGAAAGTGAAAGTTGAATCCACCCAGTTGAGGTTCGTCATTTAGCAGACCCATCAGACTGTTAATCCACGGGGTTATGGCAAGATTTTTCTAATTTGTCATTTTTAGGGTTGACGGCTCCAAGCAAGTAAAAGTAAAATCGGCCACGGTTTACGTTTTGTTCCTTAAGTCGTTAGGAAGAACTCAATTAAGGATACGCGGAGGGGGGAGCTTGCGCTGGCTGAAGATTGTAGGGTGTTTGGGATTGGTTGGACTGCTCGCCTCGTGTACCCATACCTCAAGCCTTACGACATCTAGCCTCCCCACGCGCTCCGTGCCGACGCCGGTATCTCCTCTTGCAGCTTCACTCAAGCGACGGCCAGAATCACCTTCGACCTCTTCGATCGCTTCAGACCGTATCAACCAGCTCTTAAGAAAAGTAAAGGCCACTTACGCCGCGGGCCAACAAGCTTACCAGACTGGAAATCTGGAAGAGGCCAAGCGGAAGTACGATCAGGCCCTGGCCATTCTGCTGGAGTCCAGATACGACATTCGCAGCCATGAGCGGCTCTACAATGAGTTTGAGAAGCTTGTCCACGACACCTATGAAATTGAACTGGCGACCGTTGAAAGCGGTAACAGCTTAAGCGCACATGAGTATGAGCCATCCCCCTTGGATACGTTTGGGCGTTTGACGTTTCCGGTCAATCCGAACATTCGCCTGCGGGCTCAAGAGGAGATGCGCTCGTTACACTCCGACCTGCCTTTGGTCTCAAACGATGCTGTGGACGGGTACTTATCCTACTTTCAGGGGCCGGGGAGAGATTTCATCCAGAAGGTCCTTCGGCGCGAGGGGCGCTATGCGCCGACTATCCGCAAAGCCTTGGCCCAGGAGGGATTGCCTCAAGACCTGATCTATCTGGCTGCGGGTGAAAGCGCGTTTAATCCATTCGCCGTGTCGCGGGCCGGGGCGCGAGGAATCTGGCAATTTATGCTGGGCACCGCGCGGCTGAATGGGCTGGTGTGCAATCGGTGGGTGGATGAACGCCAGGATCCGGTCTTATCCAGCGAGGCGGCGGCACGGCACTTGAAGGACCTTTACGAAGAATTTGGGGACTGGTATCTGGCCATGGCAGCCTATGATTGCGGATCGCTGACTGTGCAAAGGGCGATTGAGCGCACAGGTTACGCCGACTTCTGGAAGCTGCGCGAACTGCACGTCCTGCCGCCGGAGACGGAAAACTACGTTCCGATTTTTCTAGCCATCGCGTTGATTTGCAAAGATCCACAAGCCTACGGGTTCAATGTCACTCCCGATCCACCCCTTCGCGCGGACCGGGTAGTCACGCCCGTTCCCACCGATCTTCGCCTGGTGGCTGATATCGTCGGCTGCCCCGTGAACGAGATCATCCAGCTAAACCCAAGCCTCCTGCGTTGGACGACGCCTGTGGATGATCCAAACTTCGTTCTCAATTTGCCCCGCGGGACAGAAGAAGAGTATGAAAAAGTGATCGGTTCTATCCCACCTTCCAAACGGATTTGGTGGAGGGTGATGCGGGTCAGAGAAGGCCAGACATTACCCCAAATCGCCGCGCAGTACCACATCACTACGGCTTCCTTAATCAGGGCCAACCACATTGCGCCGGATGACCCGATTGAAACGGGCGATATGCTGGTGTTGCCGCTGGCAGCCTGGAGGGAGTCGCTTTCCCGCCGGATTGAAGGCGGACCTCGACGGCTTACCTGGTACCGGATTCGGCCCGGTGACACCCTATATGCCATCGCTGACCGCTTCGACGTGACAGCCTACGAGATCCGCCGGTGGAACGGATTGCGATCTTCGCGCATTCTTGCGGGCCATTTGCTCAGGCTTTATCCCATCCGCCGCGTTGAAATCCGCTATCATCGGCTGCGCGGCCTAGCCGCCGGACTGCATTTTTACCGCATACGACCCGGTGACAATCTTTACGGGATTGCCATCGAATTTGGGGTGACGGTGGCCCAAATCCGCCGCTGGAATGACCTCCAAGGCTCCACGATTGTTGCTGGCCGAATGCTGAAGATTTATGTAGCGCCCCGCACCGCTTCTTCCTCTGCCGCTGCGAACCTGCCCGCAGCAGGGCCGCTCGGGCTCATCCAGTATCACATTCGCCCAGGCGACACGCTTTCCGCCATCGCTGACCGTTTCGATGTGACGGCCGAGCAACTCCGCATCTGGAACGGGCTTAGGGGGTCGAGAATCATCGTAGGCAAAATATTGAGGATTTATCGAACCTCCAGGACCACGCTGGCTTCCCGCTAGCGATGGGCCGCGGCCGCTGCTTCCAGCCGTTTTCGGACGACAAATTTTTCTTATTCTTCCAAGAGATACCTCTTAGCCAACCTTTTCTTATAGCCCACAGAAAATCTATTCATTTGACCACGGCAGCGACACCCCGCTACCGTTAGGCCGGACGAGAAATCCGGCAGCACGATGCAATCAATTCCTGCTTTGGTCGGCGGGGGGAAGAAAGTGATGGGTAACCCATGAGCATCCGAAAGCGGCATTGTCTCCCGGTTCTTCTGTTGGCGCTGGCAATAGTGGTTCCGCTGGGCGTCCAAGCGCAGGACTCAGCGGGGCCGGGAGCAGCACAAACAAGCAGTCCAACGCCGGGGCCAACCGACGCCCCGACACCCATAACCACAACCGCCGCGCCGGCCGCGCCCAGCCCGCAACCGCTGCCCTATCCTTCTATGGCCGGCCCGTTAACATTGCCCTCGACGCTGACGTTCAACGCCTGGCCCCTCGGCAAAGTGAACGTCGGGGGCGTGGTGAGCGGTATTGGCGTCGTCCAAGGCAACTGGGTTCCAGGCGACCAAGCCAGCCGTTGGGATTTAGACAATGGGCAGGTGTTCATCGAAAAGACCAGCGGGTGGTGGCAATACTTCATCCAGGCGGGAGCGTACAACATCCCGGACCTCGGCGCGCCTACGATGTCCACATCGAACTGGGTCAAGGACCTCTACGGTCCCTTCCCGCAGGGTTTTCTGAAAATTCAACCGAGCGCCAAAAACAATTTCTCGGTGGAAATCGGCGCCTTGCCAACCCTGATCGGCGGTGAGTACACCTTCGACTTTGAGAACGTGAACGTTTCGCGCGGCATTCTGTGGAACCAGGAGAACGCCGTGAACCGTGGCATTCAGCTCAACGACTCCTGGGGCCACTTCAGCGGTTCCGTTTCGTGGAACGATGGATTCTATTCCAACCGTTACACCTGGCTTTCAGGCTCGCTCGCTTACGCACCCAATCCGACCAACTCCATTACGTTCGTGGCCGCCGGCAACCTCGGGCAAACCAAGTTCACGACGTTCGCGACCCCGGTGCAGAACAACTCTCAAATCTACAACGTTATTTACACGTACACGCACAAGGCGTGGGTGATCACTCCTTACTTTCAATACACGGACGTTCCCACCAACGCCCAGATCGGCATTGTGCACGGTGCTTCGACGACGGGCGGCTCGTTGCTGCTGACTTACAACTTCAAAAATGGCTTCTCGATGTGCGGCCGCGGAGAATACATCACCAGTTCGGGCAATGCGGCCGAAAAAGCCGTCAACTTGATTTATGGGCCGGGCAGTTCGGCGTGGTCGCTGACGCTGACCCCGACTTATCAAAAGCACCGGTTTTTCATTCGCGCGGAGTTCGGCTTCGTGGAGGCGCAGAACATCACGCCGGGCGACGCCTTTGGTCCGCTCGGGCTTAACAAGACCCAGCCTCGCGGCGTGATCGAGTCCGGCTATGTTTTCTGAACCGGCAGCCCCGCGGAGTAACGGCGAGGTGGCGGAAGCCCCGTTCGAGGCGCGCGACGGCGGTGAAAACAGTTTTCCAGGCGTTCCACGCCTGATAATTCAACGTTGAAGGGGGATGAAGAAAAGCATGACGACATCTGAAGTGATGGGATTCATCAAGGACAAGGGCATCCAGGTCGTGGATCTCAAGTTCGTGGATCTTCCCGGTCTATGGCAGCATTTTTCGGTTTCCGCCAAGGAGTTCGACGAGAGTGCTTTTTCCGAGGGCGTCGGGTTTGACGGGTCCAGCATTCGCGGCTTTCAGGAGATCCATGAAAGCGACATGCTGCTGGTTCCCGATCCCGCAAGCGCCTTCGAGGATCCGTTCACGGCGGTTCCAACGCTCAGCATCATCTGCGACGTCAAGGATCCGATCCACGAGTCGGCCTACTCGCGCGACCCGCGGCACGTGGCCAAAAAAGCCGAAGAGCATCTGAAAAAGACGACCAAGGCCGACCGCGTTTACTTTGGCCCGGAAGCCGAGTTTTACATCCTGGACAGCGTTCGGTACGACCAGTCTTACAACTACGGCTATTACCACATTGACTCCGAAGAAGGTTTCTGGAACAGCGGCAAAGAAGGCGAAAACGGCAACAAGAACCTCGGCTACAAGACCCGATATAAGGAAGGCTATTTCCCGGTCCCGCCGACGGACAGCCTGCAGGACATTCGCTCGGAAATGATGCTGACGCTCGAGAAAGTCGGCGTGCCGGTCGAGGTTCACCATCACGAAGTCGGCACGGCCGGGCAAACGGAAATTGACCTCCGCTTCGACACGCTCGTCAAGATGGCCGACAACATGCTCAAGTACAAATACATCACCAAGAACGTGGCCCTCCGCCACGGGAAGACGGTTACCTTCATGCCCAAGCCGATTTTTCAGGACAACGGCTCGGGCATGCACGTTCACCAGAGCCTGTGGGCGGACAAGAAAAACCTCTTCTACAAGAAGGGCGGCTACGCCGACTTGAGCGAGACGGCCATCCATTACATTGGCGGCCTGCTGGCTCACGCGCCGGCGCTCTTGGCATTCTGCGCGCCGACCACCAACTCCTACCGGCGCCTGGTGCCGGGCTACGAAGCGCCAATCAACTTGATGTATTCCCAGCGGAATCGAAGCGCTTGCGTCCGCATTCCGGTCTATTCGCGCAGCGAAAAGTCGAAGCGCATCGAGTTCCGCTCGCCCGACCCCTCCGCCAATCCGTACCTCGCGCTCAGCGCCATGCTGATGGCGGGATTGGACGGCATCGAGCGAAAGCTCCAGCCACCCGCTCCGATTGACAAGGACCTTTACGAGCTCTCTCCGTCGGAAAAGGCCAAAGTCAAGTCCACTCCGGGAAGCCTGGATGAGACGCTCGCGGCCCTCGAAAAAGACCACGACTTTCTCCTGAAAGGCGATGTCTTTACCCCGGACCTGATCGAAACGTGGCTTGCCTATAAGCGGAAGAAGGAAGTTGATCCTGTGCGGCTCCGTCCTCATCCGCATGAGTTTGCGCTGTATTACGACGTGTAGTCCAGAAGGTAGCCGCGACATGTCCTTTATGCCGTGGGTTGTAATCGCGTCACCCGGAAGAAGTCCGCGTAGCGCCGGCCTTCAGGCCGGCAGACGCTAAGGGCGGCATTTTGTAAGTTCGCTCGCTTATTCTGGCCCCCTCACCCGCTGCTTTGCGTCTCCCTCTCCCCGCCAGCGGGGCGAGGGTTGGGGGTGAGGGGGTTTTCGATGAATACGTCACCGTAATTACCGTCAGCCGGCTTGCATTACCTCAATACGCGGGGCTTGGCCTGGTCGCAGATACAACTCCCCCCAACGACCAGCCACCAGGCCAGCCCCGCACCAGCACTTTTTACGAGTCCGCCCACGTCATTCCGAGGCCCTGCGGCCTTTGCTGTAGCGGCAGTCTATGACCGCCGGCTCGCAGTCTGGCGAAACACCCACGTATAATGACGCCGTGGTGAGGAACGTGGTTGGCATCTCCGAACGGCTTCGGCTGTGGTCTTCGTTCTAGCGCCGAGCTTCAGCTCGGCATTATTTGCTGGCCTGAAGATCGCCGCTATGCCCAGGCCTATCGAAACTGCCAGTGAGAGACGTGAATCAACCGGCCAGCTTCGGCCGCAACGGCTTGATGACGTGGCGCGCCAGAATCGCCACAAGCGCTATCGCGCAAAGAGAAATGACGCCGTACCAGAAATAGACCTTCCAAAGTCCGGAAAAAAGCGCGTTCCGGTCCACCATCCCGGGATAGGCGAATGCCAAAAACGCATTCGCGGAGAAATAAGCCGCCGCGCCCTTCAGCTTCACGAACTGATTCAGCATCGCGGCATACGGACGGTAAGTAAAATAAAGCTCCACTGACGACAGCAACATGCCGGCGGCGCCGATGACTCCCAGCCAGATGAACAACAGCTTTAGGCGGCCGGTTGTATCAAGCCGTCGCCCGAGCTGAGCGAGCCAATAAACGCCCGAGATGACCAGCACCAGCGCCGACAGCAGCAAGCCCAGCGCGGAAAGCTGAATATAATCGGCGATCCATACGGCGGTCCGCAACCAGTTCACGCGCTCGCTGTCATGCGTGGCGAAGTCTTGGCTCTCGCGCGCCAGCGACTGAAGCTGGTACCCCAAAAGACTTGCCTCGCTCGTGTTGCCTTTCCGGCTCTCCAAGCTTCTCAATGGTTCGTAGCCTTTCTTTTGAAGAGCCAGGGCCGTCCATCGTTCAATCTCGCTTTCCGCGCCCAGCCGCATGATTTGGCCAAACCTGGCAACCTGCCAGTATTGTTGCGAAGCGGCTTTCAGTTTTCCTTCAGCCTCAAGCGGCTGGCCCGATTCGATGAGGTAGAGGCTGTAGTCGTTGATATTCTCGAGGTCGGGAATGGGAGAACTCAGAACGGCCCATGCCAGCAGAAGCGGATCGCTAACTTCACCGCTGCGCGCCACGTCCTGCGCCAAAGCGAGGCGCTGGTTAAAATACGAATCGTACTTTTTGGCGCTAAAAGCGGCCCCCATTGCGGCAAGCCACTTTGAGTCCTGAACCAGCGCGCCCGGCGGCAAGCGGTAACTGTGCTGCCGCGCCAGAAGGGCCTCCTGACACTCGGCCAAGAGCAAATCCGGCAGGGCGTTGCCCGGGTCCCACTGACGAAGGCGTTTGATCAAATCCTTGGACTCGGGAGCGTCAGGGTTCCTGGCTACGATGTCAGCATAAATCCAGGTCAGTCGCGGATCGAGTCGGACGGCCTCATCGGCCAGCCGCAGCGACTTCGCGCGAAGGGGCGAAGTATTCCGAAAAGACCCGTAAGGAGCTATGCGAAGCGCTGTGAAAGCAAGCAGGTTGGCATCGTGCTGTTTTTCAGCCCGCGCGGCGAGTCCGCTCAAGCCAGATTGAAATGGCGCGTTTGGGCGGAAAATGGCGCCCCAGCTTTGCAGGGAAAGGCGAAGTGCTTGGTTGAACGACGGCGCAAGAAAAAACGCCAGCGACGCGATGACGCAAGCAGCGGCAGCGATAAATACTGATTTCCGCATCGGCATCTCCTTAGCGGGAATGAACGCGCCGGAAGGCCCATGGGCCGCGCCGCGAGAGCCTCTGAAAAGCGAGAAGAAAGCTTGGCGCCACAGGACGGTCGCTCCGCCGGCGCCCCAGGCGAGGGCCGCCCATGAGGTTTTGACGAACTCCAATTCAGCCAGCATCGCTCGGCCCCAGTCCCGCGCCTCGACAGGGGAGAAGCGTAACGAAAAATGAATCAGCCAGTGCGCCAGCCAGCGGCGCCTGTTGCGATCCATCACGGCTCACCCCCGGCGGGAACGGCGCCGAGTGCCTGACGGCGGGCCGGATTTATTTGGCGTTGAGCTTTGGCCATTTCCAGCCCGCGCGCTGTGAGGCGATAAAGATGGCGGGGGGGAGTTCCCGGCTCCGTCGCCTTCCAACTTGTCTCTAGAAAACCCCGCCGCGAAAGCCTGATCAGAATGGGATAAAGCGTGCCCGATTTGAGTCCGGTTTCCCGGCTCAAGTCGTAGCCGTAGCGCCATTCGAGCGGAGCCTCCAGGAATTGCTCGAGCACGCGCGAGGTCTGTGGCGAACGGCGAAGGCGAATGGTCATGGGTAATGACTCTATCTATGTAGAGTTACGGTGTCAAGAATTTTTCCTTTGTGGCCACGCTCCGGGCAGTTCTGAGTCACGGCGTCGAAGATGAAGTTCTTCCGAGCAATCCGGCCACCCGACTCGGAAAGTTCTTCCTGGCGGGTGCGCGGAGGCGTAAGCCGGAATTCCTGACTCAAACTGAAGCGACGGCATTTCTCGATGCGGCAGAGGCGCAACGGCCTCATCGGTATCCGTTCTTCCTCGCGGCCCTCCGTACCGGGATGCGCCTGGGAGAATTGCTCGCCTTGGAGTGGGACGACATTCAATTTGGAGAGAGCGAAGATGATGCCAACCGTTTCATCCTCGCGAGAAGAAACTTTGTTCGGGGAAGATTCGTGAGACCAAAGAGCCGAAGAAGTCTTCCCAAGGCAGGAGGTGGAACTTACTGACATGCCGGAGGTTCTTGGTGGGCCCACCAGGACTCGAACCTGGGACCAACGGATTATGAGTCCGCTGCTCTAACCAACTGAGCTATGGGCCCGCCTCTTGGAGAAAATCTTACAATGGCCTGGCACAGAAAACATCAGAAACCTTCGTATCTCGGACAAAGCGGTGAACCCAAGCGTGACGCGATACGGCTTTGTGTTTACCATGGCGATCCACTCCGGTATTGGAAGGTTTCTCCACTCTCGACCGTGAAGCGGGAGATAGCAGCGTGGTCTTGGCGGTTATCCCGGAGTCGTGTATGCTTTTCGCTCAATGCGTCATAGGAGAAAATTCAAGATAGCGCTGGTACAGATGGCCTGTGGCGCTGACCCGAGGGCCAACTTGCAGAAGGCGTCCGAACGTGTCGCTCAAGCGGCGGGCCAGGGCGCTCGCGTCGTCTGCCTGCCGGAGCTCTTTCGTTGGCCCTATTTCTGCCAGCGCGAAGACGTCGCGCTTTTTGACTTGGCCGAGCCGGTGCCCGGCCCCTCGACCCAAGCCCTTTCGCGCGCCGCGCGCATGGCCCGCGCCGTGGTGATTGCGCCTGTCTTCGAGCGTCGCGCGCCCGGCGTCTATCACAACAGCGCCGTGGTGATTGATTCCACCGGTAAGCTAGCCGGACTCTACCGCAAGATGCACATTCCGGACGACCCTGGCTACTACGAAAAGTTCTACTTCACCCCCGGCGATCTCGGCTTCCATGCGTTTGACACTTCCGTAGGCCGCATTGCTCCGTTGATCTGCTGGGACCAGTGGTATCCAGAAGCCGCGCGCCTGGTGGCGCTTGAAGGGGCAAGCGTCATCTTTTATCCCACCGCGATCGGTTGGCATCCGCGTGAAAAACGCTCTTTCGGAAAAGCGCAGCGGGACGCTTGGCGGACTGTCCAGCGCGGCCACGCCATCGCCAACGGGGTTTACGTCGCGGTGGTGAACCGGGTTGGATTGGAAAAATCAAGTCGCTCAGAAGCGGGCATCGAGTTTTGGGGATCCTCCTTCATCGCCGACCCGCAAGGTGTGGTCATGACCGAAGCCTCGGCCGACCGCGAAGAAATCCTCATCGGCGAAGTGAACCTCGATCGTGTCGAAGACGTTCGCCGCAATTGGCCGTTTCTACGCGACCGACGTATTGACGCTTATGCGGGGCTCGCTCGCCGCTGGGCCGATATGCCTAGGGTGCCGGGGAAAAAGCCGTGAGTTTGCCCCAAACGCCAGCATCCTTGGGCTTTCGCCTACCTGCTGAATCCGAACCTCACGAAGCGACCTGGGTGGCGTGGCCCCACAACCGGACCGATTGGCCCGGCCGGTTTGGGCCGATCCCGTGGGTTTATGCGGATATCGTTCGCAAGCTGACGTCGGGCGAGAAGGCGCGCATCCTGGTGAATTCCGCCACGCACCAATCTCGCGCGCGGCGCCTGTTAGAGCGCGTCGGCGTGGACTTCACTCAAGTCGAATTTCTCCGCATTGCGACCAATCGCGGCTGGACACGCGATTACGGTCCGATGTTCGTCCGCCGGCCATCGGGCGCCGGGCATCGGCCCGGCGAAGTGGCTATCGTTCGTTTTCGTTTCAATGCATGGGCAAAATATCCCGACTGGCAACTCGATGACCGGGTGGCCGAGCGAGGAGCGCGAGCCCTAGGCCAACGCCTTTTTGTGGCACGTTACAAGGGCCGCCGGATTGTCCTTGAAGGCGGCGCGATTGACGTGAACGGTCGCGGCTCGCTCATTGCCACCGAGGAATGCCTGCTTGATCCGGCGGTCCAGGCTCGCAACTCGGGGATCAACCGGGCCGAAATGGTAAGCATCTTCCAGGAGTTCCTCGGCGTAAAAAACGTGCTGTGGCTCGGCCGCGGCATCGCCGGCGATGATACGCACGGACATGTGGATGACTTCTGCCGCTTCACCGGCCCGCGCGCGGCCGTCCTTTGCCAGGAAACCAATCCCCGTGACATAAACTACCGTCCGCTCGAAGAGAACCGAGAACGCCTCGAAGGCATGCGCCTCGAGGATGGCTCGCGGCTTGAAGTCGCGCGTTTGCCCATGCCGGAGCCGATTTATTTTGGAGGCCGCCGCCTGCCGGCAAGCTACGCGAACTTCTACATTGCCAACGCCGCCGTTTTAGTTCCCACATTCAACGACGCCAAAGACCGGCTCGCGCTCGGTATCCTCGCGGAACTTTTCCCTGACCGGCCCGTCGTCGGTATTCACTCACTCGATCTCGTCTGGGGACTTGGAACCCTCCACTGTATGACGCAGCAGCAACCGGCGGTTTAGCGCGGTGAGCTTTCGCTCCTTTCGCCAATCATTAGCACCAACGCGCGAAGGTCAATCGGACGGAAGAAAATCTTTTCAAAACCGCGATTTTGCGTTGCGTCTTCCGCGAGCGTCGTTCGACTGGCCAGCAACCACACGGGCACAAGTTTTGCCCAGGCACTTAGTGGGCCGAGGTCCACCAACGGTTGTTCGCTTTCAGAAAGGTCTGCCACCACAAGAAGTGGCAGATTGCGCGAGCGCGCGAGGCTTCGAGCCGCGTTCTCCACAGTCTCATGGGCTTCCACCTCAAAGCCCTCCTCAATCAGTTGCGCGCGGAGGAGTGTCCGCAGGCGCCACTCTTTACCCGCCACGACAATGCGTTTCATGCCCAGCCAGTATAGACTTCGAGGGTCTAATGCGCTCGACTTCTGCTATCCGGCGCGCCTTGTGATAAGCTACGAAGCCAAGCTACCGCGCGGGTCGTGAGGCGCATTCTATCAGCCGCCCGACGCTGGGAGGGAAGACTCTGCAAATTCTGGTTTCAGGCTCGACGGGACTGATTGGCCGGGCACTCGTGCCAGCTTTGGAAGCCGCGGGTCACCACGTGTCGCGGCTCGTTCGCCGCCCCCTCGGATCGGGCGAGGAAGCCGTCGTTTGGGACCCTCCAGCCGCTGGGCCTGACTCGGATGCTTTGCAGGAATTTGACGCCGTCGTCCACTTGGCGGGAGAAAACGTGGGCAGTCGTTGGACGGAAAGCCAGAAGGTTCGCATCCGCGCCAGCCGTGTCACCGGCACGGCATTATTGTCGCGGGCGCTGGCTGCTGCCACCATTCCCCCGCGCGCCTTAATTGCCGCCTCGGCAGTCGGCTATTACGGTGACCGCGGCGATGAGCTCTTGACCGAGGCCAGCCCGCCCGGCTCGGGCTTTCTGGCGGAGGTTTGCGGCGAATGGGAATCCGCCACCGAGCCGGCCGCTTCGGGCGGCCTCCGCGTTGTCAACTTGCGCGTAGGTATGGTGCTCAGCCGCGAAGGAGGCGCGCTGGCGCGCATGTTAACGCCGTTTCGCCTAGGCCTGGGCGGCCCCATCGCGGGCGGTCGTCAATATATGAGCTGGATCACGCTAGACGATCTGGTTCGCATCATTATATTTGCGCTGACTGAAAATTCACTTCGCGGCCCCGTCAACGCCGTGACGCCGAATCCTGTTACCAACACTCAATTCGCGCGGACGCTTGGCAACGTCCTCCGCCGCCCGGCAATTCTGCCTCTGCCGGCCGAGGCGGTTCGCCTGATGTTCGGTGAAATGGGCCAGGAGCTTCTGCTGGCGAGCCAGCGAGCGCAGCCCGCGCGCTTGACCGCCGCCGGCTTTCGCTTCGAGTTCTCGGATCTCGAACCCGCCTTGCGCCACGTTTTAGACAAATCTCAATAGCCAAGTTTCATTTTTGATGGAGCGCGAGGGGGATGTTAACCCTGCCTGCGGAGGTGAGCCTTGGCGGAAAAGTGAAGCTGGAAAGTATTTGATCGCGGGTCGGGTCCGCGAGAAACTGATAGCATGGCGCGAGGTCAATGGAAAACCAGGTGGCGGCGTGTCGCTACCCGATGGGCGGCGCGCGCTCGCGCAGTTCTAACTTGTGCGCTACTTTTTATTCCGTTCTGCACGGTGCGGGCGGATGAATTCGGCAAGGCGGCCCGTTACCGCGTTCGCCTTTTTTCCATGGGCACGCTGACCGTCACCACGCGCACCGGAGACATCACCATCATCGGCTGGGACCATCCACACGTGGTCATTCGGGCCAGAAAGGTGATTCACGTCGGTTCGGCCAGGAAGGCAACACAGCTCTCTCGGCGCGTTAAAGTGATGTTAGCCGGAGCTGATACGCAGGTTCGGCTGTGGACGCTTTACCCCCCGCGCCGGCCGTGGCGACCGTTCCGGGACGAGTCGAAGCTGACGGTCAATTTTCACATCCACATGCCCTCTGACGCCGCGCTCGCCCTTCACGTCGTGGACGGCGATGTGACATTGCGTGGCCTCAGAGGCAATCAGACCGTCTTGGTAAACTATGGCGACGTTGAGGATGATTTGCCATCTTCGTGCATGGTTCGCTCGCTCTACGCCCACACGCTGTTCGGAACCATCCAAAGCGATTTGGACGGAACCGCAGGTTCGGGCTTTAATCAAAAAACAGCTTTCTGGAACCCGGGCGGCCGGCAAATCGTAAGAATTTACGTAAGGATGGGCGGCGTGTTTATTTATAGCGGAGATTGAATCGCCCGTCGCGCCGCATTTGCCGGCGGGGGTCAGCGCACGGCTGGCCATGAAGAGGGGAAATCGCGTGGCAACGTGCCCCAATGCAGCGCCCGCCATTATTTGAGGTAAGGAGAAATCCATGAAAACCACTCAACGGCTGATGCTTGCAACGGGGGCTGCACTGCTGACCTTAGGCGCAATGGCGCGGGCCCAATCACGGATCACGAAAAGTTTCAGCCTAGCGCCTGGCGGTGAATTCGTCCTTGACTCCGATCAAGGGAGCGTCACGGTGAGCGGGTTTCAGTCGAGCGGAGTTCGCCTTACAATCACCTCCAACCGGGAGCAGATCAACAAGCTTTTTGGGATCACTAACGTGGTCAGCCCCGGGTGAGTTCAGGTAACGGCTCGACGGCGGGGATGGGAGGGGTGGTTTAATCACACCAGTCTCCACTTTGACGTCGAGGTGCCCGCCGAGACTCGTTTAGAAATCCGCACCGGGGGCGGCTCGATTCGAACTTATAGCTTGCAAGGTGACGAAACGTTGGTCACCTCTGGCGGATCCATCGAGGTCTCAGGCGTGAAGGGGCGCGTGATGGCCCACACCTCCGGGGGCGCCATAAAGCTCCGAGAAGTGACTGGAGACGCGGAGGCAGAAACTTCCGGAGGACCGATTGGGGTGGATTCGCTCGAAGGCTCGCTGACCGCTCACACCAGCGGCGGCCCCATCCGAATTAACGGAATCAGCGGCCAGGTGAACGCGACCACTTCGGGAGGGCCGATCGAAGCGACCTTCGCGCGGGGCAACGCAGCCGGCGGGCTGCTTGAAACCTCCGGCGGTTCGATTCGCGTGACGCTGGACCCGACCGTCAACTTGCAGGTGGACGCCTCGACCTCCGGGGGCATCGTATCAACCGACTTGCCGCTGCGCCGGGAGGGAAAGATTTCCCCTTCAAGCCTGCGTGGGTTATTGGGATCAGGTGGGGCGTCCTTGCGGCTGCACACCAGCGGTGGTTCCATTCGGATCACTTCACTTGCCACGTGAATAGGCCGAAATTAACCCTGCCAATCGCCCGCAGAAGGCAAACCGGGCATCACCGCCGCTTGAGCCTCAAAGTGAGGATGGCGCCCGCCATCATCGCTGTGGCGGCGTAAACGAACGCTACCACCGGTGAAGCGATGCTCCACAGGATGCCCACTACCAAGCTAGCGAAAAAGTCTCCTACGCCGTTGACGGCGCCGAGCGCGCCGTAAGCTGTTCCGCGCGCCTCAGCGGTCACGAAATCCGCCGTGAGCGCCCCTTCCACGGCTTCGCCGGTTGCTGCGGCAACCCCCGCAAGGGCAAAGATCACCAGAAACGCCGGAATTGAGGAGATCCGCCAAGCAAACGCGAGGGCCAGCCCTGCAGCCGCCATTGCGGCCAAAAGATATCCTGCGGCTAGCATGGAGGTTCGCCCAAACCGGTCCGACAACGCGCCGGCGGGATAGGCGAAGCCAGCGTACACCACGTTATGGGCGACGTACAGCAATGCCGCCAGTTGAGCCGCATGTGCCGTGCCGTAGCTTGCGCTGAGACGCTGGGCTGCCGCCAAAATCATCAACGTCCGCGCGAAATCACCCATGCCAAAGACGCCTATGCCCCATAGGGCGCGGCGAAAAGGGCCGGGTAGGTTTCCCACGGCGGTCCGAAAAGGAAGCGACGATGCCTGCCGCGGGGTTTCACGCACGAGCGTGGCGAATGAGATGCCAGCGCCCAGCCCCGGGATCAGCGCGGCCACAAACACCATTCGGAACGGGAATGCGGGGTTCAAGGATGGCAGGTGATGAAGACGCGCGAGTAGCGCCACGCCCACGAGAGGGCCTAAAATAGCCCCGGTCGAATCTCCCGCGCGCTCCAAGCCGAACGCTTTACCCAATGACGCCGCAGGGATCGAGCTCGCCAGGATACTGTTCCGAACCGGGCCTCGCGCTCCGCGTCCGAACCACGCAGCCGCTCGCGCGAGAAGCACGAATGGCCATCCTGTGGCGAGAGCCAACAAACCGGTGGCGCCCCCAGTGAGGAAATACCCGCCGACGACGAATGGCTTGCGGCGATTTATTCGATCTGAAAGCCAGCCTGCCCAAAACTTAGTCAAACTCATTAGGCCGTCGGCAACAGCCTCAATCAACCCCAAGGCCGCGGCGCCAGCGCCGAGAGTGGCAAGAAAGCCGGGCAAAACGGCAGTCGCCATCTCGTGGCTGAAATCAGCCAGCAAGCTTGTCACACCCAACCCCAGGACCGTGCGATTGAGCCATGTTTCCTGCTCTGATTTGCCGGCGAATTTCATTTCTGGAGCTTGCATCTTTTCCAGACTATTTTGTGGTGGTTCGTGACTTGCGGCCAGACAAAAATGTTGTAATCGGCGATACCCGTGGAGATGGGTGTGGCGTCGCGCGGATGCCCTCCCTTCGCATGACGTAAATTTGCCTCTTTCTTCAGCACCCCATCGAATCATGTCATTGCAACAACGCGCTTCTTCAGTCGCGGTATAATGATATTAATGGCGCAAGGAGGGCCTCAAACTCCTGACGCGCCGAGCGTATGCCAGCGCTAATGGACATTCTTGCCGCCAACGCGCGCGTGGCGGCGCCGCAGCTCGCAGAAAAAATGGACCGGGGGTTTGTGCGATGCTATGCGTGCGGGCACGCCTGCCGCATTCCAGACGGCCAGGTGGGGGTGTGCAAGGTTCGATTCAACCGCGGCGGCCATCTATGGGCGCCTTGGGGATACGTGGGCGGCGTTCAATGCGACCCTATTGAGAAAAAACCGTTTTTCCATGCCCTGCCGGGCGTCCTCGCTTATAGCTTTGGAATGCTTGGCTGCGATTTGCACTGCGCCTATTGCCAGAACTGGGTGACCTCGCAAGCGATTCGCGATCCGCGCGCCATCTCGCCACCCCTTGGAGCAACGCCGGAAGCCTTGGTAGAAGACGCGCTGGCGCAGGGCGCGCGCGTAGTCGTCAGCACCTACAACGAGCCGCTGATTACCAGCGAGTGGGCGGTGGCGATTTTTAAGGAGGCCCGGGCGCGTGGGCTGAAGACCGCATTCGTGTCCAACGGCAACGGCACGGCGCGCGCGATCGAGTACCTGCGGCCTTGGATAGATTTCTATAAGGTCGATTTGAAAAGTTTCAACGACCGTCACTATCGCCAGCTTGGGGGCCGGTTACAGCCGATTCTCGACACCATCCGCTCCCTTCACGCGATGGGCGTTTGGCTTGAAATCGTCACGCTGCTCATTCCAGGGTTTAACGATACCGACGATGAACTGACACGCCTGGCGGAGTTTTTGGCCAGCGTTTCGCCCGACATCCCCTGGCACATCACAGCTTTCCATCCTGACTATAAGATGACTGATCCGCCGCCGACCACGCCGGAAATGCTGCTTCGCGCTCGAGAAATCGGTTCGCGCGCCGGTTTGCGGTTTATTTACGCGGGCAATTTGCCCGGCGAAGTGGGCGATCTTGAAAACACTCGATGCCCCAACTGCCGTGAACTGTTGGTCAGACGGCGCGGCTACCGGATCACCGGCTATTACTTGACACCCCACGGAACTTGTCCCCGATGCGAAAACCCCATCCCGGGGCGCTGGGATGCGGAATTCAGCGGACAGTTGAGCGATCGCCCATACCTGCTGCGCCTGCGGCGGACGCGAGATCTCTTCGTCCTGCGGTAACCGGATGGGCAACCCATGGGTCGGGCGGCACCGTGGACGAATTGATATGGTTCAGCGCCGCCGGAACTCCATCGCGCGCTGCCCCGAGTGTTGTGCGCTTTTTATGAAGGGTTGCTGGCCAAGGACATGTTGCCCGCCATGGTGCGGCTGACCCTGACGCGCAAGACCGCTGCCATCGCCTTGAGCATGTGGACGACCAGGAGAAACATTTGACGCCGATTTACGTGACCTTGTGAAAGGGATGATGAGCGTGCCGACGAACCAGATCGCGCAGAAAATCCCGCAGAAGTGGATAGAAAAATAGCCGGCAAGCAACCTGCCGCAGGCGCAAGTCAGAAGCCCAAGCCGAGCCGCCAGAAAGCTGTGACAAACGTTGCGAGGAAACCGGCTTGTTCAAACGGACGCCGCGCCTGGCGCAAATTCAAGGTGTTCCCGGGCCCCCGGGGCGGCCGAGCGCGTAATTGTGGATGTCCCCGGCGGCAGCCACCCCGATGTGCAGGATGGAAACCCATCGCTCCAGGCGATAATGACCACGGCGGTAGAGCCAGTAAGAAACCGCGACCGAAGCTGCGAATCCCGCCGCCTCGATTACGGCGAACAGCGGCTTGTTGTCCACGATGCTGTTGGTCAGCAGGACTTCGTTGTGGCCGCGCTCGCGGAAATGTTCGGTCGAAGTGAAATCGAGAACGCGGACTGCTGCGACCCCTGCGAACAGCGCCAGATTCGCGCGGTCGAAAAAGCGGTGCGGCGCCGCTGGAGCCTGGGCAACGGCTCGCGCGGGCGCCGGCCTTTTCGCGGCGGGCGCAGGCAAGGATTGCGCAGCCGCTCTCGATCCGGCCAAGGCAAGCGCAAAGCCGAGGAACGCTAAGTGTCGGAGCATCTCAAACCCTGCTGCTACTCGACGACGATCAAACTGTGGGGCGGCAACCGCAGTGTTTCACGGTCCGAGGCCAAGGTCGCCCCGTTGGCGGCAAAAACCTGCGTCCGCATCGTTGAAGCCATGCCGCCCATCTCTACGTGGCAGGCCACGGGCAGTTCGGTATAATTCATCACCGCCACTCGCCCGCCCATCGGGAACACCGCGACCCGGGGTGGCGCGTCGGGGGAAATCGGCGTGAAGTTTCCCACCGCCTCCCGCAACTGATTGAGCGCAGCGCGGAGGTCCGGCGTCAACTGCTCGACGCGGTCCTCCGAGTCCACCTTCGCCAGATCGGGCAGCGCGTCAGAAAAGATAACGATTTGGCCCGGCCCAGCTTTCTTCGTCTCAATCAATTGGCCCTTCGGCAATTCCAGCGAGCCATAAGCTGCCAGGCGGGGATCGAGATTCAACCGATGCGCCAAGCCTTCGGTCAGGAACGCGGTGCCACCGTTTTCGAGAAACCGCTTGAGCTCCGGGACAAATTGCGGATCATGCATGGCGTATTCGGCAAACATGGCCGCCGGTGCCTTCGCGGGAAAGGTAGCCGTCGGCACGAGTGGAATGCCCAGCATGCCCACCTGATCGAAGATGTAAGGCTCCGAACCCGGACTACTCGAGATAGGTTTATAGGCAGCGATACCCTCCCATTGCCCAACCAGCTTGCTGAGTGCCTCGAGCTTGGGCTCCGCCTGTTCGAGCGCCCTCGCCTGCGCCTGATAGCGCGGCGAAATCAACGACCCGTAGTGAAACAGGAAAACCTGCTGGGCGCCCGCCAGCACCGTCGTCCACGCTTGGTCCATATAGAACGCCGCGTTGGTGCCGTAAGGATCGAACCAGCCGCCGCCGGTCTTCGCGCCGCCGATTTGGGAAAGCCATCGGTAGAGGAAAAAGCCTCTGTATTGCTGCGTGTTTCCCCAATGCGGCGACGCCGGATCGCGCGTCTCCGTCCCCACCCAGATCCGGTCGTAGAGGGCCGTTTCCTTATCCACCACGTAGCCGCGGTTCTGGTATTGGTCATACCATTGCGGGTATTTCAAAATAATGCGCACCTTGGGGTTTACGGCGCGCGCCGGCGCCAGCACGTCCTGGCGGCTAACCTGCACCATCAGTCGGTCGCGGTACTGTGTCCAGCTCATGGAGCCTTTCGCCGCTGAGCATTCCGAGCACTGGCAATCGGTAAAGAAAAAATCATCAATAATGATTTCGTTGAAAAGGCTTGCGGCGTAGCGAAAGATGGACGCCAAATGTTCCCGATTGGCCAAGTTCGTGTAACAGGCGACAATCTTCCAGCCGGTTGAGGGCTTGCCGAGATCGGTGGTGGCCACGCACCCTGCCACATGAATTCCGGCGCGGCGGAAAAAATTGCGCGCCTCGCCGAGCGTCGTGGCGTCGGCTTGGTAGCCGTCTCGGAAAACCTCCAAATAGACCTTGGTAATGTGCATTCGTCGGCAAAACGCCAGCGCGGCCTCGCGGCCCGCCGGCGTCGAAAGATCGTCTCGCACGTCTTGCGCGGTGAAAAGTGTTTGCCATTGGACTGCTTGCAACGAGGGTGCCGCTGCCAGCAGCAACAACAGCAGCCCAGATAAGATTCGGGGCCAGCGAATGTTCGGCGCAACTGTCTGTCGAGAAAACATCGGTTTTGTGACTCCCGCTCGCATTTGAGCCATGCAGCATATAGGCCCCTCAACGGCAAGTCAACCCTGCCCGTGAGGGAAGTAGCGCGGGGCAGCTTGACGCCGCACATTTCCCAAGCAAATTCTCCGCCGTGCTTTTTGATGTCAAAGCCATCGCAGAGCGTAAAGCTGACGGAGTCCGACCGTTCTTCGGCGCGGGTCCCCATCGGGACCTCCCACCGGACTCGGAATTTGCGATGAGAATTGCTCCTGGCGCGGGAGCAGAAGAAAAAACACGAAAGCGGCGCGATAGCGTGTTGTCTGAACTGAGAATCCGTGGTATAAGCTAATTAGTCCCCTGGCGAAAATGCCCAACGTTCGGGTAGATTAAATAGGGAAACCCAGGAGGGAATTCGCTCATCTACCCTCACAGGCTCCAGAATTAATCATCTGGAACTTGCGGCAATGCTCGCCAGTGCCTCGAAGGAAGCCGTTAGAAGGAGCATTAACCAGTGAACCGAAAACTAATTCGTCCCACGCTTTCCGAAGTCCAGGACCAAATGGGCAATCGGGCGCCTCGGAAAAAGCCGACGCCGCCCGAGCAGACCAACGCTGAAAATTTCTATTACATCAAGCAAATGCAGGCTCGCACGCCGATGGTGGTCGTGCTCGACCAAGGCGAACAAGTTCGTGGCGTGATTGAATGGTACGACAAGGATTGCATCAAGGTGCATCGCGCCAATGAGCCGAACCTGCTGATCATGAAGACCTGCATTCGCTATATGTACAAGCAAGCCGAAGGCAAGAACGGCGGCGACGGGGACTTTTCAGGCAGCGTGGACAATAACTAGGTTGCCGGACGCTCGCACTCGCGCCCTGCCCCAGGGGGTATGCGGCGGATTTGAGCAGAGACGGCGTCCATAGGCCGTCCAGGCCGAGCGCGAGCGCGGAGGAGCCGGTCATTCGTCCGGCGACTCGGCAAGAGAGAAGAGCCGCCCATTTACGGGATTCGCTACGTGGGAGGGATGGCATGACAACGAATCACGGCGAAATCTTTCCCGTCTCGATCGAACCCATCACGGGGCAGGGAGTTAGGACAGCGGCCGATGGGCGGCCGCGCGCATGGCTTCGAGGGGGGTTGATAGGTTGTTCTCTGTTGGTGGCGCTGGCTATCGCGCCTGTCGGGAGCATGGGACAAGGCTCCTTGAGCAAGCTGCCCGGACATCACAAGATGAAGGGTTCAAGACAGCAGGCTTTCAGCGGAGTGGTGCAATCGCTCGACAGAAAGATGAAGATCCTGAACGTTGCGACCCATCACGGAGAGGACACGGAGATTTTCCCGGTGCGAAGGGGGACGCACGTCGAAAATCTCGACGGTAAAAGGCTTGCCCTTAGATCCCTGGTTCCGGGCACGGACGTGCTCATCTATTATTCGGAAAGCGGCGGAAAGCGGTCCGTTCAACAAGTGATCGTGCTGGAAGGCGCCCATAAAAAGAAGGCCGTCGCCAAGCGCCGGTCTTAGCCTCAGTCCTTTTTACTTCTCGACGGCCGCGCGGCTTGACTTCAAAGCTCGGGGGCGGCAGGAGCCTGATTCTTCCGGGATTCCTTTGATGCGAATCGGAATCACCTGTTATCCCACCTACGGGGGAAGCGGAGTGGTAGCGACCGAGCTTGGTCTCGAACTGGCCCAGCGCGGTCACGACATTCACTTCATTAGCTACGCCGTCCCCGTTCGGATGACGGATACTCACAACCGCCTCCACTTCCACGAAGTGGAAGTGGTCAATTATCCCCTCTTCGATCATCCCCCGTACACGCTGGCCCTCGCTTCCCAGATGTATAACGTGGCGGTCAATGAGCGGCTCGACCTGCTACACGTTCATTACGCAATCCCGCATTCGGTGAGCGCCTACCTGGCGCGAGCCATGCTCGGCGAGCAACGCATCCCGTTTGTAACCACCTTGCACGGCACGGACATCACGTTAGTCGGGGCCAATCGGTCCTACCTTCCCATGACCCGCTTCTCGATTGAAGAGAGTAATGGGGTGACGGCTATCTCCGAATACTTGCGGCAGGTCACGATGGCGGAATTTGGCATTCGGCGTCCTGTGGAGGTGATTCCCAACTTTGTCAACTGCGACGTTTTCAAGCCCGCCGACGGCGTCAGCCAGCGGGATGATTACGCCTCCCCCAAGGAAAAAATTCTCATTCATTTGTCGAACTTTCGTCCCGTCAAGCGGGTGACCGACGTCCTTGAGGTTTTCGCGCGGGTCCGCCGCCAAATTCCCGCCAAGCTCTTTATGATCGGCGACGGCCCCGACCGCGTCCTGGCCGAGTGGCTGGCCCGGGACCTAGGCGTCGAACGTGACGTGATTTTCTTTGGGAAACAGAATCAAGTGCAAAGCTTGCTGAACTGCGGGGACGTTTTCATTCTGCCGAGCGAGATGGAGTCCTTTGGCCTGGCCGCGCTGGAGGCGATGGCTTGCGGCGTGCCTGTCGTCTGTTCTCGCGTAGGGGGAATCTCCGAGGTTGTCCGCGACGGCGCCGAAGGTTTTTTGGCGCCTGTCCGCGACATTGAGACCATGGCCCAGCAGACGTTGGAGATTTTTCACAATCCGGACCTCCAGCAACGCATGGGCCAGGCGGCCCGCGCGCGGGCGCTCGCTGAATTTTGTTCAACCAAAATCATTCCGCTCTACGAAAACCTCTACCAGCGAGTTCTGGAAGAACGATGATCGAAAAAACCTCGACCCGCCCGGCGCTCGGTCTTTGCCCTATCCGTCGCAGGTTGTGGATAGGGCTAGTTTGGCTCTTCCTGTTGGAAACCCATGTGGCGAACCTACCCGCTGCTCAGTTGCAATCGAAGACGCTGGTCGCCTTTGATCGCTATGTTCAACGAATCGAAGCCCGGATGAAACGCGACGGCGAGCAACCGTCCAAGTTTCTCTATACCGACTCGTTACCCGCGCGCGAGCGGAATCAGATCATGGCCCAAATCCAGCGAGGCGGCATATACGTTGCGGAGATCCACTCTCGGAATGTGGCCGGGCGACGGCTCCGCGTCCCCGACGGTTGGGTTCATCATTGGTTCGCCGTGATGTACATTCCCCACGCCACGCTCAAGCAAACCCTCGGGGTGTTGCAAGATTACAACCGCTACCGGCAGCTCTTTAAGCCGGAGATCGTTCGCTCACGCGTGCTTCAGCACGACGGAAATCATTTTCTAGTTTATGTCCGCCTGCAAAAGAAAACGCCGTGGCTGACCGTCACGCTCGACATGGACGATGATGTGAACTACTTCATCTTGGGGCGCAAGCGCGCTTATATGATTTCCCACTCCACTCGTGTCATGCAGGTGGAAAACGCCGGCCGCCCTGACGAGCATGATGATTTGCCCGGCCAGGGAGGTGGCTACCTTTGGGCCATGGATAGCTACTGGCGGCTGGAGCAGAATCGTGGCGGCGTTATCGCCGAATGGGAATCCGTCGGCCTCAGCCGAAACGCTCCGTTTGCGCTGGCCTGGATCATCCGGCCTTTTATTGGCGGCGCCATTCGCTCCACCGTCCAAAGCATGATGCTTCGCACGCGCAGCGCCGTTCAAGCTCTTCATCGCCAAGGCCGGTAGCCGACCGAAAAATACGGGTGAGTCTCACTCGCCCCCGCGCCCAAGGTCAGCTCTATTCGGAACGATTTCCTTTTCCAGCAGGTCGCGCCAGGTCGGCGAGGAATTTCCGCACGGCCGCTTCGTAGGGCGCGCGGCCGGAATTAAAACCTTCCCCGTGCACGTGTCCCGGAACAATCACGAGCATCTTCTTCGGGCTGGACGAAAGCGAATACAACTTCTGCGCGATCCACGGCGGCATTCGCTGATCGTGCCGCACCGCGATGAAGAGGATAGGGCGGGGGTTGATGCGGCGCACGGCTTTGCGCAAGTCGAACGCCGACGGCCGGAAGTGGCCACGCCAAGCCGACCACGCGATGATCTCATCGGCGACGGGAAAGCTGGGTAGGTGAAAAAACAGATGCACATGATGGATGATGACCTGGCGGAAAGAAAGAAAAGTGCTGTCCGAAATAACCGCATTGACCGTCGGAGTTTCTGCCGCTGCCATTAACGCCGCAGCGGCTCCCATGGAAACTCCCCAAAGGACGATCGGCCGCGCTGCGCTCTCCTGCTCGAGCGCATAGCGAACCGCGGCTTCCACGTCAAGCCGCTCCTGATAACCGATGGTTGAGATTTTGCCGCCGCTCATCCCTGAATGGCGGAAATCAAAGAGCAGGCCGTCGTAGCCCAACTGGTGACCCCACACCGCCATCGGCAGCATTTCGATGCGCGTGCGGTTCATGCCGTGGCAATAGATGATGGTTCCATGCGGCTTCGGCCGGTAGGGAACGTACCAGCCGCTCAGCGGAATGCCGTCGGAGGATTGAAAATTGATCCACTGAAAATCGAGTCCATAGCTGATAGGGGTCTTGCCGTCGTTGGGATCGGGAAAATGAAAGCTATAAGTGGTCACGATATTCGTTCCGAACCACGGCACCACGGCGAGGATAAAAACCGCAAATAGACCGGCGAGAATCAGAAATACGTTGAGCATTACTTGAAACGCGCGCCGCGGGGTCATGCTCGGCCTCCAATCGCCCGGCATTCGATGCTGGGCTTGCCCAAGAATTAAGCTGTGCCTCGCGCGTGGGCCTTATTGGCGCGCGAGTGGCTCCATGATGTGGGTTACGAGAAGCAAGGCGACGACAGCGGTCATCAGGGCGCATAGGGCCGTGACCGCGCCGTACCCGCGCCACTGGTAGAGCAAGCCGCCGGCGAACACCATGACTCCAATGCCCACTTGTGAGAAAACGTTCCGCAAGGCCATAAAGGCGCCGCGCTCGGCGGAAGGGACCAACCCAGTCATCAAGGCTGTCAAGGGACCCTGGCGAAAAGCAGCCCCAAGGCTCGCGGCGCCGAAGGCGGCCAGCAAGCCGATGCCCCATGGCATGTAAGGGACGAGCGCCACCGAGGACGCAAGCGCCAAATCGCCCGCGATAGAGACTCCCCTTTTCCCCCAGCGGTCCGACAAATACCCCCCCAAAGGCGACCCGGCAACCGCAATTAGCCCGCCGAGCATGAAGATGGCCCCGATGGTTCGCGTGTTGACGTGAAAGGCGGCGCTCAGCCACTGGCCGATGTAGTATATGAAAGTGTAAAGTCCCCCCGACACTAAGAAGGCGATGGCCAAGGCTGCTGCCGTGTCCCGCCGACGAAGAAACGACCGGCAAGCCCGGAGGGTTTGCCGGAAGCGGCGGGCGGACGAGGCTCGTGGAATTTCTTCTCGAGGCAACATCAGCGAAGCGGCAGTTACCACAAGAGCGAACGCTCCGAAAATCACAAACGTTTCCCGCCAGCCAAAGTGCTGCGCCACCTCGGCCGCCAAGGGCACTCCCAGGATTGGCGCTGCAAAATAGGCCACAGAGATCAGTCCGACGGCGCGGCCGCGAATTTGATAGGGGAACCAATCACCTGCCATGGCGATGGAACAGGTTGAAATCGTTCCAGCGGCGAAGCCCGTCATCATCCGGGCAACCCCGAGCATGGCCAGGCTAACGGCTCGGGAGGCAAACCATGAAGCGACGGCGAACAGCCCTGCCCCTCCCACCAGAAAGCGCCGCCGTCCGAAATGATCCGAGAGGGGGCCGGTTAACATGGCCGCCGCCGCCGCCGCGAAAGAGTAGAAAACGGCAAACCAGCCGGCTTGCTCGACGCTGATGCCCAGTGACTTGACCAACAGTGGAAGCAAAGCGGGAATCGTCTGATTGTCAGCTAGACCGAGGAATAGCAGTAAAAAAAGACTTAAGATGACAAAGCCGTTCTTGCCTCGCCAGAGACCGGGCCGCGCGGGATCATCGAACGGCAATGTCGAGTGAGCCATAGGCGAGGATCAATCACCGCTCGTTGAACCCCATCCCCAAGTGGACAGCCGGGAGGAATCGGCTGCGGCCGGCTCAGTCAAAATGATGCAAGTCCAGCCGACCCGCGACCTTGTCGGATATGTCCACTACGCTGGCCGCCCCAATGCCCACCGCAATGACAATGGCGTCGGAGATTTCCTGCTTGGTCGCTCCAATCTCCAAGGCCTTTTTGATGTGGCCCTGCAAGCACCCTTCACATTTGGCCACCAGCGAGCACCCTATGGCGATCAACTCTTTCGTTTTGAGGTCGAGGGCCGTGGGCGTGAAGTAGCTCTCTTTGTAAAAGGCTTTGTAGATGCTTCTAAATCGCGGCTCGATCAGTGTCATCGAGTCCGGCGTGAGCTTCGTCTTTTCGTGGTTGTTGTCTGCCATGTTCATCCTTGGCGGAGCGATTTTCGCATCCAGAGCCGCGGCCGCAGTTTTTGTAACCCCCTGAAGCCCGCAGCCTGAACTTTTGCCGGCGCGTGCTTTCCGCTGCAAAATACTACCATACCTTTTGACGCATCACGGAACGCAGCAGGTTTCAGGCCTTTCGGCTCGGCCTGACAAAAACTTCCCCTCGCCTGCTCCGCGCCGAGCAGGCATCGCTGGGCGCAGAGACGATGAAAGACGGCATGGGCTCCCGGTAAATCGCGGGTGAAGTCGAGCCGGGGGAGCTTGCAAAGCATGTACGCGCTGAGGACGCTCGGAGCCGCTCGCTCATCGAAGGGATCAGCGGCTGGCGAGCAGCCGTGAGCGTCAGGCGCGCGACGCGGCCGCCTCGGGGAGTTTGGCTTCGTCGGCTGGAAAAAGCTCCGGGAACTCGAAGCGAACTGCCGTTCCATGGCCGGGCTGGCTGTCAATCTTCATCACAAAGTCCTGGCCGTACAGTGCCTTCAGCCGCTCTCGGACGTTGACCATCCCGATGCCCGAGGCTGAAATCTCTTTTTCCCTCGCGAGCGACATTCCAATCCCGTCATCAATCACCTCAACGGTGGTTCGGCCTTGGGCCCGCGTGGAGCGAAACGTGATGGTCCCGCCGTCAATCTTGGGGCCGATGCCATGACGAATGGCGTTTTCGACGACGGGTTGCAGAATCATGCTGGGAACGATGGCCTCAAGCGTATCCGCGGCGATCTCTTTCCGAATTTGCAGCTTATCCTGCCCGAAGCGCGCCACCTCAATGTCGAGATAGTCGTCAATAAATTCAAGTTCCTGCCGGAGGGTTACAAAGTGCGTTTGTGTTCTGAGTCTTCGCCTCAAAATGCTCGACAGTTTGACCAGAAGCTCCCGCGCCCGGTCAGGGTCGAAGCGAATGAGGGAAGAAATAGTGTTGAGAGTATTGAAGAGGAAGTGCGGATTGATTTGGCTAATCAGAGCGTCCACCCGAGCCTGAATGAGCGCTCGTTCCTTCTCCTCGAGCTTCCTTTCCATTCGCGTGCTGTTCCAAATGCGCAGCGGCAGCGCCACGGCGATAGCCGTGGAGAGCATAATCAAGGCTTCCGTCCAATCGTTGGAGGGTTTCACGTAGAAAAGCCACCGATGCGTCTGAACCAATTGGCCCACCGCAATCCGTGTCATTTCTAGAAAAATGCAGAGCAAAAAGAGAAGGACTTGCCAATCCATCGCCGGCTGCTTGAACCGCTGCTTGATCGAGAGATAAAGGCTCTTGTCAATGAAAGGAGAGAACTTCCAGATTTCTTCTTTGTTCGGGCAAATCCAACGCGCTGAGCCGGCGACGACGGCATACAAGACGGCCATGGGAAGCGCCAAAATCTCATGCCCGATCAGCAGGGCGGGCAAACTCACCATCGTTCCCACCATCAAGCCAACCATCATCCCGCCCAACAAGCCGCCCACGACAGTAATCTCCAAGCTGAGGTCGGTGCCTTGATAGTGGGTGGGCAGGACGCGCGCCAGGACACCCAGCGTGAAGGGCACGCCGAGGAAGGCCGCAAAAAGAAGCTTTTGTTGGGCTGTCCGGACTTCGGTTAATAAGAGCCGGCGAAACTTGTCAAATCGAGCAATGATGCTGGCGAGTGACGCGATGACCCCCAGCTTGATCAGCAGGATGACCAGGACGTACGGCAATGAACTGTTCAGAGGATGGGTCATAGAAGGAGCCGCTCCCCAAGGCATCCTGGCGGCGCGCCCCCGCCCACCAGTTGCACCACTTCGAGGCAATCTCCATCTTCGAGAAGCGTCTCAGCCCACTTCCGCCTCGGGACAATCTGCCGGTTACGCTCGACGGCCACGCGGTCGAGCGGCAACTCCAGCCTCTGGAGAAGCGCTTCCAGCGTTATGCCGTCCGAAATCTCGCGTTGTTCTCCGTTGATTTGGATCTTCATGCGCCCCGAGGGGGAGCAGGGGAGTTGGGCTGAGAATCGTCGGGGAAGCGGATGTCGCCGGCACGGATGCGGCTGATGACGTCTCGGTGTTGCTCCTCAAGCCGCTTTTTCAGCTTTTCTTCAGTGTAATCCGGGGAGCTCACCAAATCTTCGTGGCTCGTCTTGACGGAATGAATGATCGCCCCGCGCACGTAAACGGCGGTCTCGATCCCCGAGCTCCGGCGAGTTTCCGTTTGAATATGATAGACCGTCCCTTGGTGGACAATCTCGGTGTTGAAACCCGTCACCATATGCGGAAGCCCTCCCGCAAGCTTTCCGACCGCGCCTAAATCTTATCCGTTTCCTGGAGCGGGAGCAACCTGTTGCCACGGCTCGAACAAGCTTCCCACCCGGCGGCGAAATTGGGCGGATCAGATCGGAAGGCAAGAACGTCAAAGCTGCCCGGTTTGCTTTCTCACCTCCGGAGCTATTTAACCTTGACAAAAATAATCACGAACGTGTAAAGGGCTAGCGACTCGATGAAAATAAGCCCCAAAATCAGGAACAAGAAGATCCCTTGTCGCGCGCCCGGATTCCGCGCGACTCCTTCGCAGGCGCCGGCCGCCGCCCGCCCTTGTCCCAATCCGCAGAGTCCTGAAGCGATCGCCATCCCGACACCCGCTCCGATCGGCGCCCAGTTGCTGGCGTTACTCATCATTATGGGCTGCGTTTGCCCAAACAATGGCGCCGCGTAAAGCAATCCCATCACTGCTGTCATCAAGCCTAAAATCTTGCCCTTCATGCTTCCTCCCTTAACTCTTCGGTTCGTCGCGAAGAGCCTTTTGAATTTCCGCCAGTGGGTGGTTCCTTATCGCTGCGGGGGCAGGATAAGTCTCACGCTCGCGGATCGAACCTCAAAAAGACGTATGAGCATCCACATTTGTCAGTGTTCTTCCGAAGTGGCCAAGCTGATATAAAGCGCTGGAAGAATCATGAAAACGTAAGCCTGCAAGAAAGACTCAAAAACGTGCAACGCCATAAAAAGCGCCGGAACACCCACCGGAACGATGGAGCCAAAAACATCTGGCAAGGTGACCCCAGCCAGCATGTTGGCCCAAAGACGCGCGGTGAGCGACAACATCCGAAGGAAATTGCTGAACAGTTCAACCACGAAAAACAGCGGCGCGATGGCAACCATCGGACCGCTCAGATGGCGCAGATACCCCCGGATTCCTTTCACCCGAAACCCGTGGTAATTGTAATGCAGGAAGACCACCACGGAACATCCCAGGGGTACAACGACGGTTGCGGTCGGCGTGACCAGTGTCGGTACCAACCCCTCAATGTTGCACAGCAGGATGAAGAGCCCAAGCGTGCCAATCATGGCGACGTACCGGCGCCCTCCGTGGCCAATCACGTCGTCCACCAGGCCGTGGTTGAATTGGAGATACGCTTCCATAGCCGTCTGGAGCTTACCAGGGTTTTCGACCGACAAGCGGCTTCGGAGAATCAGCGCGCCCACTACTATCACCAGAAAAACCAGGATTTCTCCGGCGACGTAATTCGGAATCGGATGGAGCGGGTCGGCAGGCCGCACAAAGGCTAGGTGGGGAATACGCGCAAGCATGTCCAGAAGGGCGGTGACCGACTGGCCGAAAAGGCCGTTCAGGATCGCTGTAAACCAAAGTTCATGCGTCATGGCGTTGTGTTGGACCGTCCGACTCGATCTGATTAACTCTCTTGCCGTCGCGCGCTTGCTTGCCCGGCAGTTAAAAGCGGCCCGTTGTTAGAGGACGTCAAGGTTCCTTTGCCCACGTTGACAACTGGACCAGAGATTCAAAGATGGCCCCTGCGAGGGGCACAAACATTCCCGCTAAAACCGCGAGCAAGGGCAGCCAATGCGTCTTGTAGATCAGCAGCACCGCTCCCAACGCCAGCGGGTAGCGCAGGAAAAAGAAAAAGCCGATCCCTTTTCGCTTGGCACGGCCCCCGGAGGCGGCATCCAGCGCCGAACGGACGGCCCGCGCCAGCCACCAGAAACCCGCTATGGCAACGGCCGCGCCTAGCCCGAATCCGGCGGCCATGCGAATCCGGGCGGAAACCAGAAGCGCCGCCGTCACCACGCCAGCCAAAACCATCATCCAGCGAAGCAGTTTCTTCTCTGAACCTTCAACCGCGTTGTGATGGAGTTTTTCCTCCATTGCTCTTTGACGCGCGAAGAACTAATTGGATGACTTCGGCGATTCCGCCTGCGGTTCCGAGCCCACCCCCTATAATACCGAAAATCGGGGCCGTGTGGAAATGCTCATCCAGGAGCCAACCCAGCAAATAACCGCCGACCAGTCCTCCCGGTATAATCGCTCCCAGGCTTGTGTAGAAGGCAACCTGCGCCCAAACGTCGGAGGACTTTGAACCTCGAGGCGACACGGCACCTCCTACTAGGAGAAGAACGGGCGCATCGCCTGCTGAGCCATCGCGATAAAGGGCTGCGGATAAATGCCGATGATCAGCGTCAAGCTCAACGTCACGGCGAGCGCCACGCGAAGCCCCAGACCGGAAGCCAGCGGCACCGTGTCGCGCGCCTGCTTCATAAACATCAACGCGACAATCCGAAAATAATAATATAGGGCGACCACGGCGTAGGCCACCGCGACCACAGCCAGGGCGTAGTGCTCTGTGGCGATGAGAGAAAGGAAGATATAGTATTTCCCGATGAAGCCGGCCGTCGGAGGGATTCCCGCCAGCGACAACAGAAAAATCACCATCAGGATGGCAGGAACAGGGGCTCTTGACATCAGCCCGGCGAAGTCATCCATATCATCTCCGATGATATTTTTACGCCGCAGCATGATGATAACGCCAAAGGCCCCGAGATTCATGAAGGCGTACACCATGAGATAGATAAAAATCGCGGTTAGCCCATCGCGGCCCGCGGCGCCGTTCCCTAGGGCCACGACTCCAAGCAGCAGATAACCCACGTGGGAAATCGTGGAATAGCCGAAAAAGCGCTTGATATTCGTCTGCGTGATTGCGGCAAGGTTACCCAAAGTCAGGGTCGCGACGGCCACGCCGATGGTCATCGCTTGCCATTCCTGCCGCAAGGGCCAAAGGCAATCGAGGAGAAGACGAAGGAAAAGGGCGAAGGAGGCTACCTTCGGGCCGACCGACAGAAAGGCCGTGATGGACGTGGGCGCGCCCTCGTAGGCGTCGGGAGTCCACTGATGAAAGGGCACAGCGGCGATTTTGAAATACAGCCCCGCCAACAACGTAATCAAGGCAATCCAAGAGAGCGGGTCGCCAACCGGACGCTCGGCCAGCCGCTCGCTGATAACCGACAGCTTGGTCGAGCCTCCGATCCCGTAGAGCAGCGACATCCCAAACAGCAACAGGCCGGAGGAAAAAGCCCCCAGCAGGAAAAACTTTACTGCCGCCTCATTCGACCGCCGGCTGCGCCGCAAATATCCCGTCAGAACGTATTCGGATAGCGCCATCACTTCCAGGCCGACGAAAAGGACAATCAAGTCTGTGCCCGAAGCGAGCGCCATCATCCCCACGGCCGCCAGCAGCAGCAGCGCGTAATATTCCCCGTCGTGCTCCTCTTCGATGTCGAGGTATTTGATTGAAACCAGAATTACGATGGCCGTCGCCGCCAAAATGATGAGCTGAAGGTAAATGGCGAAGAAGTCGAGGGTGAAGCGGCCGTCGAACGCCGCATAAGGCGTAAACCCCGGATGGGCAAGGGCGGTCTGCCAAAAAAGTAAAACCTGGAGGGTGGCAAACGCCACGCCCACCAACGCCATGATGGCGTTCCAATATTTGCGCGGTTTGTCGAGCCAGAGATCGAAGATGAGAATCGCCAAGCCGAACATCGTCAGCAGAATTTCTGGCTTGAGGATCACGTAATCGCCGAGTTGAAAAAAACGGCTTCCCATTTCAATGCCTTCGGGTCGCTGCCTCTTGATTCGAACGACGCGGCTGGATGGCTGGGGGGGCCGGGCGCGCCATCCGTGGGGTAAGCACAGCGCTTGTGGGCGTCGGCTTGAAGAAGTTCGGATGAACCTCTTTCACGATGGCCTCTACCGGCTGGTTGAGCACCCTGAAAAAGGGTTTGGGATAAAGCCCGATCCAAAAAGCCCAAATCACCAAAGGAACCAAGGTCATGATCTCTCGGAAATTCAGGTCCTTCAGAACCTGATTTTTGGGGTTGTCGCACGGCCCAAACATGGTGCGCTGGTAGAGCCAAAGCATGTAGGCTGCGCCCAGAACGATTCCCACGACGGCCCACGCGGCCCAGTGCCAGTTCGCCTCAAAAGCGCCTTGCAGAATGGTAAATTCTCCAATAAAGCCGTTCAGCAGTGGCAGCCCAATGCTCGACAGCATCACGATCATGAACAGCGTGGCATAAACGGGCATGACGCTTGACAATCCGCCCAGCTCGCGAATCTCCCGGGTGTGCCTCCGCTCATAAATCAAGCCGACAATCAAAAACAGCGCGCCGGTGGAGATGCCGTGGTTGATCTGCTGAATGACACTCCCGGAAAGGCCTTGCGGGTTAAGGGAAAAGATTCCCAGCGTGCAGAATCCCAGGTGACTGACGGAAGAATACGCGATCAGTTTTTTCATGTCGCGTTGCATCATGGACACGAGCGCGCCATAAATGATGGCGATGATGGACAGCGTCACCATCACCCGAACCACGGCCGGGTCCGCGCTTGCCCGTGGCAGGAGGGGCAGAGAAAAGCGGATGAATCCGTAAGTTCCCATCTTGAGCAGAACGCCCGCCAGCAGCACCGACCCGGCCGTCGGCGCTTCCACGTGCGCGTCCGGAAGCCACGTGTGAAACGGAAACATCGGAACCTTGATGGCAAAGCTGATGGCAAAGGCCGCAAAGACCCAGATCTGCAAGTCCAACGGCCAGGCGCTGGCGTGAGCCATCAGCCGGACGTAATTGAAAGTGTATTGCCCGGTGTCGGAGTGATATCGGAAATAGAGCGTCAAAATGCCCAGCAACATCAATACCGAGCCGGCCAGCGTAAAAAGAAAGAATTTGATCGCGGCATAGAGCTTCCTCGGCCCGCCCCATACCCCGATGATGAAGTACATGGGAACCAACATGACTTCCCAGAAAACGTAGAAGAGAAACAGATCGAGGGACATAAATACGCCCAGCATCGCTGCCTGGAGCAGCAGGAACATGGCGTAGTACTCTTTGACGCGGCCCTGGATCGCCGACCATGACGAAAGCACGGCAAGAAATCCCAGCACCGTCGTCAGCATGATCAGCAACAAGCTGATCCCGTCAATTCCGAGGTGATAGGATGCGCCAATGGCTGGGATCCAGGGCGTTTTCTCGACGAACTTGAAGAGTCCCTCCGTGGCGGGAGCGGAGGAAAACCAAAACACCAGGGGCAGCGAAACCAGAAATCCGGCGAACATGACCAGGTTGCCCCACCAGCGGATCACGTTCTTTTTCTCCGCTGGGATGAACAACAGCGGAATCATTCCCGCGAGTGGCGTGAATAAAACAACGCTCAAGATGTGCTCATGTAGAAATGTCATCGCCGTCCTCTGACCGAGGCGTCAACCGTTCGCTCCACGCGGAGCGACGACGGTTCGTTCAATCCACCCCGCCTCTCCAACCGCGTTTGCCGTCCTCCCCTTACTTAAAATGCGAGAGGTAATACGCCATTAAAATCAACGTGCCGAGCGTAATCATCCATGCGTAGCTCTGGACGCGCCCCGTCTGAATCACTCTCGCCGGATAACTCAGCAGTTTCACTCCAAACGCCGCCACATTGACCAGTCCGTCCACCACCCACTTGTCGTACAGCCGGGAGAGCTCCGCCGTAAGCCGGGTCGCCCAGCCCACACCGTTCACCCCGGCGTCCACGACCAACTGATCAAACGCCGCCAGCAAATTGCCCAGGTCTTTCACGCGATGGACGATCAAGGCGTCGTAAAGTTCGTCCACGTAATACTTGTTCAACACCAGCTCATAGACGGGCGCCGTGGCCGCCGCGAAGCGGTCGGATAAGCCGGGCTTGCGGACGTAGATCCAATAAGCAGCGCCCACGCCCGCCAGAACCACCAACAGCGTGGCCAACATCAATCCCAGCTCAAGGTGAGGGCCGTATCGCGCTCCGCGCAGCGCCTGTGGGTTGGTGAACACCGGCGACAGGAAATCACTCAGCCGTTTCGTTGGCCAATTGACGTAACCGCCGATGACCGAGAGCGCCCCGAGAACGATCAGCGCGGTCAACATGCTCCAAGGCGATTCATGAACGTGGTGTCCGGCTTCGGGAGACCAGCGCGGCTCTCCGAAAAAGGTCATAAAGAGAAGACGTAGCATGTAGAGGGCGGTCAGGCCAGCGGTCAGCCATGCAACCATCCACAGTACGGCATGGCCATACGGGCTTGAGATCGAGTCCCAGATAATCTCATCT
>JAJYNF010000262.1 GCA_021786455.1 Acidobacteriota bacterium | reverse complement strand
GATTGAACAACCTTCACAGATGCCCTGAAGGCATCGCCCCGGAGGATTCTATGGCCGACGATCATGATCCCCAGGAACTAAACCTTGGAGTCCCGGCGGAAGGCCCAGAAGCGAAAAGAGAATACAAATTTATCCGCTGGGATGATTCGGGCATTGTCGCGCGTCTCACCCTGAATCGCCCCAGACAGAACATCATGAACATCGAGATGCTGCGGGAAATGTCACACGCCATCGAAAGCTTGAACTCGCGCGACGACGTCCGATTAATGCTGCTGGACGTCTCGCCCGAATGTGACGGCTATTTCTCACTGGGCGTAGGCGCCGAGGGTTACACGAACCAGCTTGTCTTCCAAATGATGGATGCTTTCCACAACGTCTTCCGCTCCATGAACGAAATATCCAAGCCCGTCCTCGCCATTGTGGACGGGATCGCCTCGGGCGCGGGCAGCGAACTCGCGGCCTTCTGCGATCTTGTCGTCGCCACGGAGCGGGCGCAATTCCGCCAGCCGGAAATCAAGCTCGGCGTCTTTCCGCCCATGGGCGCCGTCGTTTACCCCCGCGTCATCGGGCCTAAGCGGGCGATGGAAATTCTGCTGACCGGCGACCCCATCAACCCTCAACAGGCCCTCGCCATGGGCCTGGTGAACCGCGTGGTTCCGCGCGAGCATCTACAGCCCACCGTGGACGCGCTGGTCAAAAAAATCTCCGAGCAGAGCGGTCCCGTGTTGCAACTTCTCAAGCGTGTCGTCTTCGAAGGTACCTGGCGGCCCTTCGATGAAGCCTTGAAGCGCTCCCAGGACATTTACCTCAATCAGCTTTTCGAGCTCGAGGACTCGCAGGAAGGCTTGCGCGCCCTCCTCGAAAAACGCAAGCCCGTGTGGAAGAACCGATAGGCTTAGCCCGCTCAGGCGGCCGTCATCAAGCCATCTAAGATGTAACCGAGCGATCCGACGGAGTCGGCAACCTAGGGCGGAGGCGGCGGTTGGCGCAAGGCAGGGAGTTCCTCGACCCGCTGCCGGTCAATGACCTGAGAAGCCCAGGCGCGGTCGAGGAGCATCTCCGCCGGGGCGGTGAGCATGTCAGAAATTGAGGCGCTTGGCTCGCCGCATGTCATGCTGGCTGCTCGCCGGGCGACTCAGGGCCTTTGCGTCAGCTTGCTTTGGTTGGCAAAAATCCCACCCCAGCAATTGGTTGATTTCAGCCGCGACGGGATTACCTGGGCCGCGCAAATTTTACCGCTGGTCATGGTTTTCGCCCTTGCCATACCCAAACCAACCCATTGAGCCATAAGAACTTATTCCATCCAATAGTCTTTTGGCATTTGATCTGCTGGAAATACGATTGAGCGCAGACCGGATGATGGCGCGCTCAAAGGAGGGCGCAGAAATGAAAAAGCATCTGCCGTTCCTGATAGGTTTGTTCGTGGGTTTTACCGTTCTGCTGGCTCCCGGAGCCTCAGCGGCGTTCGCTCACGGCGGTGCTCCGCCCTGGGCTCGCCGAGGCGATCACGGTGAGCAGGGCAATCAACATGGCCGCAGGGATCGTCGCGAGCGTCGCGGCCGAAAAGATTGGCGTGGGGACCGCGGCCGGCACGAAGGTTGGCAGCGCGACCGCGAAGGGCGGCTCCGCTTCGATGACCACGATCGCCGCGCCGTCATCGCCTACTTCCGGGACCACCGCAACGACCGCTATTTCCGTGAAGACCGGCGGTATCAAAATGGCCAGGGGAATGACGACCAAGGCTACGATTATCCGCCCGTCGCTTATGGATACGTGATTGCGCCGCGCTATCGGCCGTATTGCCACCCGCTTCCGGTGGGCTTGATCGAAGAAATGCCGCATCCGCCCGTCGGATTTCGATACTTTCTGTTTGGCGGAAACGTGGTATTGGTGAATAACGGTTACCGGGTGCAGGACTTCATTCACTTGGACTTCAGTTTCGCCCGCTAAGGAATAGGGCCGCTCGCGTTTCCAGGTGGTCCAAGCCAGCATCCTTCGGCGGTCTATACGTTGTAGGCCGCCGAATGGTTGTTGGCAAAACTGCAAATCCCGTCAAATATTTCCCCTTTTCATTTCCTCGAGTAGGTAATCGCTGGAGCGAACGGCAAGCGCCATCATGGTCAGAGTGGGATTCTGGCAGGCGGAGGATACAAAACCCGAGCCATCCATCACAAATAGGTTCTTGATGTCGTGCGTTTGCTGGAACGGGTTGAGCACGGAAGTTTTGGGATTGTGGCCCATGCGCGCAATGCCAACCTCGTGAATAGCCCAGCCGGGGTTGGAAGGGCGCATACGCGGCTGCACGTATTTTGCTCCCGCCGCCTCGAGCATTTCCGCGGCGGACTCGGCCATGTCCTTGACCAAGGCAAATTCGTTCTCGCCATACTTCATGTGGATTTTGAGGACAGGAATGCCGAACGCATCCACGGTATTCGGATCAATCTCCACGTAATTGGTCCAGCGCGCCAGACACTCGCCAAAACCCCCGAAGCCCAGCCCGGTCGTCGCCTCTCGCATCGCCTTTTTGTAGCCCTCTCCGAAGCCGGGCGCGTTCCAATTGAAGCCCGCACCGCCCCCGCCCTGGAAGCCATATCCACGAATGAAGTTTTTGGATCGCGGGCCGTTATGCGTGTTGCGAAACCGAATCACGTAAATGCCGTCCGGCCGGATTGGACCATTGATGGATGCCTTCCCCGGAAAGTCCGAAAAAACACCCGATGCGCCACCGCCGGTGATGTGGTCCATGAGGTAATGGCCGAGCACGCCACTCGAATTGGCCAAACCGTTCGGATACTGCCGATTGGCGGAGTTGAACAGAATGCGGACCGATTCGAGGGATTGGGCGCACAGGACTACGAGCCTCGCATGGACTTCGCGGAGTTGGCGGTTGATGCGGTCAATATAAAGAACACCCCGCGCGCGGTTGCGCTCCGGGTCCATCAAGACTTGATAGACCATGGCATTGGGGATGTGATCGCAGTTGCCCGATTCAAGCGCGTCGGCCACTGTAGTAAAGTAGGAATTAAAGTAGGAATGCGTGATGCAGCCCCGTTCGCACGGCCCGCAATAGTGGCAAGGCGGCCGGCCATTTGTCGGGCGGGTGATGTTTGCCGAGCGCCCCAGGGTCACGGTGCGTCCAAACTTCCCCTTGACCTTGGCTCGCACGCGCTCCTCGATGCAGGTAAAGGCCATGGGCGGCTGGAATTTGCCATCCGGCAATTCGTAAACCCCTTCCGGCAAACCGGTGATTCCGACGTATTCCTCCACAATGTCATAGTACGGGGCCACGTCTTTATAGCTGAGCGGCCAGTCTTCACCGTAGCCGTCGAAAGATGCCGCCTTGAAATCGAGGTCGCTGTATCGGTAACTTTGCCGTCCCCAAACGTTCGTCCGTCCGCCCGTGATCCGCGTTCGCCCCTGCCAACTAAAAGGCATGTTGGGCGCGGTGGTGTACGGCTCATCCAAGTCGTTGCAGAACCAGTCGTAGTTGTACTCCGTGCAGGCGTAACACTTCGTTTGCACGGGGCGAGTCCGGCGGAGGATTACCGGCGCCATGTCGCGGTACTTTAATTGGAAGGCTGGTTTATGTTCGGTAAAGTTTTTGTCGGATTGCTGTTTGCCGGCATCCACCAGCGCGACTTTCAATCCGACCTCCGCTAGCCGCTTTGCAGCCCATCCTCCGGAAGCGCCCGAACCCACTACGATGGCATCGTAAGACTTGCCCGTTGTTTTGGCCACGGTCTGATTACCCTCCGCGTCCATGAGGTTCCATCTCCAAAGCGTTCGATGCTAACAGCCGCCTGGACGCGCGTCAATTTCCAATGTGTCGGTCGCGGTTACGAGGCTTGGTTTTCGCTTCTCAACCTCGTCATCCCCTCAACCGAAAATGAATTCGGTCTCGGCTGACCAGAACTTCCGTTTACTCATATCGAAGCGCAAGCGCAGGGTCAACGCGCGCGGCGCGCATGGCTGGGGCGACGCCAAAAGACAGTCCCACAATCAGGGAGACCCACAAGGCGAGCACGATGGAAACCCAAGAAACGGGCATCGGGAACCGGAAGACAAGGGAAACCAGGAGCGGCCCCAGCGAACCCAACAGCGCTCCGACGACGCCACCCGCCAAACTGATGATTAATGCTTCCAGGCCGAATAGCCGCATAATCTCCCGTCGTCGCGCTCCGAGGGCGACGCGCGTCCCGATTTCCCGTGTGCGCTCGCTCACGGAGATGAGCATGATATTAAGAACGCCGACGCCGCCGACTCCTAAGGCGATGACAGCCAGAAGGAACACGACGATCATCAACCCCACGGAGATTCTTTTGACCACCCCCACGAAATAGCCGACGTCGTTCACCGAGTAATATCGCGAGCTGCCGTGGCGGGCTGCCAGGATGCGCCGGATCTGGGTGACCGCCTCGGGCAATAACCGGGGCGAGAGCGCCTGCGCGTAAATCGTATCGAGGGAAGTGTCATCGGTAAAGAAACGGGCGACTGAGATGGGAATCAAAACGGCATTCTGGCTGATTTCAGTCTGAATGCCGGGCGTGTGAACGTCACGGAAGACGCCGATGATCCTGAAGTCGAAGTCCCCGATTCTGAGGCTTTGCGCAACGGCACGGCTGTGGCTAAACAGTTTTTGAGCCAGCGATTGTTGGAGCACGCAAACCTTCCGCCGCTGGGCGACGTCGGCGGGCACAAGTCCGCGCCCTTCCGTGAAATCCAGATTACGTACCCGCGCAAACTCGCCGTCGGTCCCGACCAGCGCGATCGGAATCGTCTTTCCCGAAGCGAAGATGGAGGTGTAAAGCACCTGCGTGCGCGAAACGACGGAGAGTGCCGTGGCGTGCGCCCGAATATCCCGAAAATCTCGTTCATCGAGCTCGCGCCCTACTCCCCCAAAGCCGCCGCCTTGATTGGCGGGGCCGGTGTAGGAGACCCAAATAAGATTGGTGCCGAGGGAATTGAGTTGTTGAATGGCGTAATTTCGCCCCGCCAGTCCCACCGAGGTCACGGCAACAACGGCCGCCGAGCCGATCACCAGGCCCAGCATCGTCAGCATACTGCGAGACGGGTTGCGCTCCAGGTCCTCGACCACTTGGCGCAACTGATCCGACCAGGGGATGAAAGGCCACGTCGCGGTGCGGGGCGACCGGGAGGTTGCACGAGTGGATGAATCGGTGCTGCCTTTCATGGGTCTTTCAGGCGCTCGCCACTCTCTTCACCGCCGTCCGGCGGGGCGGCAGGGGCGACAAATTCCTCTCCGTGGCCGGGCAGGATGCGGCCACCGAGAGCCAGCAAACGAGCGCGATCCTTGATGGATTGCGCGCGGTTATGGGGAATCATGGTGAGTATCTGGGCGTCCTCTTCGCGGTTCAGCAGGGTGTCGCCGGCAATAATCGTCAGGGGTCCGCCGTCCCGCACCACGATGGAGGCATGGCCGGGCACATGGCCGGAAGTGAAAATCGCTTCCAGTCCCTCGGGCAGGGGGCTGGTTTCAAGCCACCGGTATTGCGAACGATCGCCTAGCCGACGAGGGTCCCACCACCGCAGAGCCAGCTTCCGCAACTGAGCCATCAGTCCCGCCGCCTGCTTGTAGTCGCCGGTTTCCGGGTAGTATTTGAGCGTTAGCTTCTCCCAACCCGTTTCATTTTGCAAGTCGGCGTAAAGCGAGCGACACCAATCATAGGACTCCTGCGGGGCATAAATGAGGCTTCGGGGAAAGAGAGAATTGTTGAGCACATGATCCACGTGAAAGTGGGTATTGATAACCCCGCGAATGTCTTCCGGCTTGAGGCCCTCGCGGTCGAGTGCCGTGATCAGCAGTTGCGCCTCATGCGGCATACCGGAGTCCACCACCATGTGGTGTCGGCCATCGGTGATGAGCGCCGCCGTCGCGCCTCGCCAATTCCCTGTTAAAAGCGCCTTGACCTTAAGCAGTTCTCCCGCCTTTCGGCTTCGCCGCGCGAGCCTCACTTTCCATTCTATCAAGATAAGGGGTACTGCGCCTGCGCCCAAAGCTTATGTCAACTGGTTGCAATTAGCAAGGAACCGGCAAGGCTTCACCGCTCAGGAAGTAGTGTCCGCTTGGATAGAAACCGCAGAGGGTTTTCGATCCTCACCCGCCGCGCTGAGTGCGCGGAGGATGTCCGTTTTGGTGACGACGCCTTGCAGCTCTCCCGCCGGCGAGACCACCAAAAGGAGCTGGCGGTGCTTTTGCCCGGTGAGTAATCGAAGCGCCTCCATCAGGTCGCAGTCAGGGCCCACTTTGATGACGTCCGGGTCTGCGACGTTCCGAAGAGCCGTTTCGGGCCATTTGGCGGGCGGAAACTTGCCTAACGACCACACCGAAACCGTGCCGATCATCTCGCCATCCTGGCATACGGGAAAGGCGCTGTGTGGGTGATGGGCTACCACGCGGTCCGCGAATTCACGCAGCGTCGAGGATGCCGGAACGCAAACAACGTCGCGTTGCATGACATCCCGCACCGAAATGCCGGTCAGCTCCTGTACCTTGACGCTCTCGTGCAGCCGCTGCGCTTCGGAAGCGGAAGCTTCACCGGAAACGGCGTAGGCGACGGCAGCGCCGATCAGACTGGGAATGATAAAGGAATGACCCCCGGTGGCCTCGGCCACGAAGACCACGGCGGTCAGCGGAGCCTTGTACCCGGCGGCTAGAAACGCTGCCATGCCCACGGCAGCGTATAGGTCCAGGGAGGAACTGTGCGCCATAGATTGTGCGAACGCTACGCCTAAAGAGCCGCCCGTGAGGAACAACGGCACGAACATGGCGCTGACTCCTCCCGACCCGAGCGAGAACAGGGTTGCGGCCAGTTTGAGCATGCCAAAAGCGGCAAGTTCCCCCGTCGAGTGGTGGCGCGACAGCATCTCTCCAACAGCTTCATAATTCGGGCCGAGAGGAATCAATGAGCCGGGATAGAGGCTGACGAAAGCCCAGCCACACAGCCCCGTCAGCAGACCGCCTACCGCCAATTTGCTCCAGTGGGGCACGCGGGCGTGAATTGCCAGGTCTCGCGCTCGACGATATAGGGTGACGAAAATCATCGTCACCAGGCCGCACGCCAATCCCAGCCCTGCCGACCAGAGCAAATCTTCCCGAGTATAGGAGGTTTGGCTGGGGAAGTTGAACAACGTCTTCGAGCCGACAAATGCCGCCAGAGTGGCATACGCCACGACCGAGGAGATCAGCGAGGGTAAGACGGCTTCGTGCGCCAAGTCATCCTTGTACGGCATTTCGATGGCAAAAACCAGTCCCGTCAGGGGCGCACGAAACACCGCGCCCATGCCAGCCGCCGCTCCACTAATGAGCATGATGCGGCGATCCCGCGGCTCAACGCCGAACCTCCGGAGCTTGGCCCACAGCCAGGAACCCAATGCGCCCCCGGCATAAATGCTGGGCCCTTCGAGCGCGGCGCTCCCGCCAAATCCCACCGTCGCAATCGCCCCCAACAGCTTAAAGACGAACGGGCGCATCTGAATGTCGCCCTGATATTCGTGATAAGAACGGACAATTTCTTCTGTAGAGTGCTCGTTGGGGTTGGGAGTGAAAAACTGCATAATCAGCCCCGCGGCCACGAAGCCGAGCAAGACAACCGGGACAATCGCCCAATGGCGCCGCAGGACAAATTGGAGCAAAGGAGCCCATAGTTTGCCCAAGATGATGACCGTAATGCCGGTCACGACCAGCCCTACGGTGACCCCAATCAAAGGAGAGATGAGCAGCCATTTGTAAAGGTCGCGCGAGTAATTGGCCGCAGCCCCCTTTTTGAGAAGTTCCCTGTACCTCTGGAGGCCGGAGTAATTGAGAATCCTCAGACGTCGCCTAGGCACTTTTGCTGCGCTCATCGGACGATCTGCCAAGACCAAGGTCCACCCAACGGGGCCCATGGCGATTGCCGAGGTGGGCCAAGTGAGCCCGGGTCAGCTTGTTGAGGAGGCGTTGGCCTTTGACGGTCAAGCGAACCTGGACGAAGCGGTGATCTCCGCTTCGAATGATTTTCTGGACCAGGCCGCGGCGCTCGGCGCGCTGCACCAGGCCGACCACTGCGTTGTGACGCTCCTGCAGGAACTCAGCCAGCTCGGAGATGGTAGCCCGTCTGCGGCCCGTGAAACCCGCGACCCCGAGGAGGAGCTGGTGCTGCTGCGGCGTCAAACCCTCGGCTCTAGCCGCTTGCTCGCTGAATCGCAGGAAGCGCCGAAGCTCATACCGAAACTGCGCCAACCGCTGAACAGCCGCCGCCAAACTCTTCCTTCCTCGAGAGGCTGCCGATACCTCTGCCATGGCGCTTATTATATCACAGTGCGATTGAATTTCTCCGTTTGGGTTGCGAGGGCAAGGGAGGGACGAATGAGGTTTTCCCCTTGTAGCCGGGGCGTCAACTTTCTATACTTTAGAAGGGTTTGATGATCGCCTATGCTCCAACTCATCCTCATTCTCGTGTTGTGCGGGTGGCTGGCGGCAGGGGCCTTCCTTTATTGGAATGCCCGGGGCGTCAGAGTGTTACGCCCGGGCACTTCGCTGCCCATGCCCAATCCGGCGCCTCGGGTTTCGATCCTTGTTGCAGCGCGCAATGAAGAGAAGACCCTGCCAGCGACGCTCACTTCCCTTCTCAAGCTGGACTATCCAGAGTATGAGATCATTTTGGTGGACGACGATTCCACCGATTCCACGCCCGCGATCGCCGACGCTTTCGCCGGCTCTTACCAGGCTCGCGGCCGCCTGCAGGTCATCCACAACCACGAGCTTCCGCCCGGGTGGCGCGGTAAAGTCCACGCCCTTAGCTTGGCAGAAAAAGCCTCGGCCGGCGACTGGTTGTTGGCTACCGATGCTGACGTCGTCCTGCATCCTGCCCTGCTTCGCCTGGCCATCTCGCTGGCCAACCAGACCGGCGCAAGCCTGGTTTCGATCGCCCCCCAATTGGATTTCGGCTGTTTCGCGGAGAGGGCCGTGCTTCCCGTTTTCTCATTCCTCCTGGCGCTGGCCTTCCCTCTGCGGCTCGTCAACCGGCCGGACTCCCGCTGCGCGCTTGGGGTGGGAGCGTTCCTGCTCATGCGTCGCGACGACCTGCGTGCGCTCGGCGGCTATGAGCAATTGCGCGGCGCGCTGGTTGAAGACCTCCGCATGGCCCAGATGTTCAAACGAAGTGGCCGTGCCATTCATCTGGCCGTGGGTCGAGACCTCTTTCGCACTCGGATGTACGACAACTGGCGCGAAATGTTTGAGGGCCTAGCCCGCACGGCCTTTGAGGGGACCGGCTTCTCGGTCCGCAACACCGTGGTGGGACTGGTTCTGGGCTTGGGGGGAGCTGTTTTGCCCTGGGTTACCTTGCTGGGATTGCTTTTAAGCGCTTTCAACCACGGGACTCCGCTCCGCCACGATCCGCCCTTTCTTTTGGCCGCCGCGACCGCTGGTGTCAGCTTGCTCGTTTATGCGCCGCTAGTCGCTTTCTTAGGACTTTCGCCGCTCTATGCTTTTGCGTTACCCTTGGCAACGCTATTCTACTCCGCTGCCGTAGTGACCTCCGCAATTCTTACGTTGGCGGGGCCAGGAGTCCGGTGGAAGGATCGGATGTATCCCCATCCACCAGTTTGAGCTTGCTCCACTGCCGCGCCAAGCGACGAAGCACCCTGCAAAGCAAAATGGGGTTAAATGATGTAAAAATTGCATCCTGCGGCCGCGCAGTTTTTCCCCAAGAGTTGCAACTTTTAGGTATAATATCCTGTTTGACATGTGGCAAACGTCTTGCTAAGCTTGCAATCTGGAAACTGGGGAATCCTTTTTTAGTCAATGCGTAACCTGCAAGCTTGCTAGAACCAAAGATTGAGGGAGGTAGTTCGAATGATTTCGCGACACAGCTCATCGTTCCTTCTCGGCCTCGCGTTCCTGCTTTTGCTCGGCGGCGTTCCATCGGCTTATTCCCGCGGCCGCCAAGGTAAACTGAGGATTCGCGTGAGTCCGCCGCAAGCTTATGTCTTTGTAGATGGCGCAGCCCTAAAGGAAGGGAACTGCACCATGGCTCATTTGTGCACGATCTGGCTTTCACCGGGAGAGCACACCGTTTCCGTTCACAACTACGGCTTCAAAACAGTCACCCAAAAGGTGGACCTTCGAGCGGGCAAGGTCACGAACCTGAAAGTGGATTTACAGCGCCAGGGCGGTCCCGTTTCTCCTCCTTGGGGCGCAATTGAGATTAAAGGCGCCCCGCCGCACGCTGCGGTACTCATGAACGGCGATACCCCCGCGTATTTTGTCGGGCACGTGGATGAGTTCGACCACGAGTTTCTTACCGGCAAGGAGCAGCTTGTCATGCCGCCCGGCACTCAACACATGACCATCACGTGGTGGGGGCAAACCATCTGGTCTGGGGATGTGACGGTCCATCCCAACGAAATGACCATTGTGCATGTGAATCACAATGGCTCGACCACCACGCAGTCCTGGTCGGAAGGCAAGCGAGTGAGCTCCCTGCCGCGCTTCAAGGCGGGTTTTGCCAGCGCGACGGTTGCAGTTGCTCCGGTTAAGGCGCAGTTCTCCGCCAGCCCCACCAGCGTCAACTGCGGGGAGTCTAGTCAGCTAACTTGGTCTTCCAGCAACGCGGTCGGCACTGAGATCAGCAACATCGGCCAGGTGGCGACATCGGGCAATCAGTCGGTTTCGCCCAAGGAAACCACGACCTATGATTTCACTGCATCCGGTCCCGGCGGCATCGTTAAATCCAGCGCCACGGTGGACGTCAATACGGCGATTCAAGCTTCTATTTCCATCGAGCCGAGCGAGGTTCGATATCACAAGATTGGGAATAAAGTGGTTGAGCAAGGTTCGGCCACGCTGACTTGGTCCACCACCAACGCTCAGACGGTGAGCATTGATCCCATCGGAACCGTAGAGACCAGCGGCAGCCGGACCCTTACCCCGACTCCGAAGCAGACC